>NZ_JANRHH010000045.1 GCF_030433435.1 Polycladomyces subterraneus | reverse complement strand
CGAACCAATCACTCCCACTGGATAAAACCATGAGAGTGAGTGAAAAGGAACTAGCGTACTGGTAGCAGGTACGCCGCCCATGTGGGTACATACGGCAGAAACGTAGAACTGCATGGGATGGGTGATGACACACCCCTTAGCTTGAGGGTTGCCCGAAACAGAAATGGACTGAGGGCGTTAACCACTCAAGAATCCCACGGCTTTAGCCGTGTGGAGTGTCAAGAAACGAAATCTAGCTCATTGATGGCTGATTAGCTGTTCGATTCGAAACAGTAACCTCTTCTTTTCTTCTGTTGGAACACTTTCTGTCAATCTTGCTGCGTCAACAGGAAGTTCCCAAGTGTTGATTTGTTGCAGAGAGCAGTTTGACAATCGGATGTAAGCATTAAGATATTCTTGAATGATGCGATCTCGTAAGCTTTCAACGACACGATCAGAAATCGAAGCAAATCGATAAATCAACACTGTTCTTGCAACATCTGCCAACGGATGGCCGCAGGTTCCGTCCATCCAATCAATGATGGCTGTGCCTTGAGAGGAGATGATGATGTTATAGGTATGAAAATCTCCGTGGCAAACTTGGCTTCCTTCGGGTAGAAGCTCAAGATGACGAAGAATAAACTTTTTTGTGTTTGCAGAAAGTAAGTCCGTATGATGTACGCGCCTACTTAGTATATCCTTTTGTGCTGGTAATCCCAGACCATTTTTTCGATGTATCGCATCATGTAAAGCGGCCAGATTGTGTGAGAACTTTTTGGTATTTTCGGGTTCTTGGGAGATTGCTTGTGTCAAGGTAGGTCCATCGATCCGCTCGTAGATAATCCCTTCCCTTCCTCGGTATTGCCTTCTTTCAAACACTTTTGGAACGTTTAGTCTCAGTTTTTCCACTACTCTGCTTACAGAGAACTCCCGGTTGATAGAAGAAACGGAGATCCCCATGTGAAACAACTTGATAATTCGATTTTCTTCCCATGGATATATGTCTGCTGTGTAACCTTGTCCAAGTCTTTCTCTATTTATCATTGGAGAACACTCCTTATTCTATTTGAGAAAAAGGTTACAAAAACTGAACGATTATATCACCTGAGATTAACAACAATCCCCCAACGAAATAATAGAGTGACCGCTGAGTGACCGCTTGGCATCCTGGCGCTTCGCCTTCTGAGTTTTCATGTGTTCGATTTGGGCATCTATATAGCGGTTGTCGCGGTTTCCCATGGCGGTTTTGGCTGCATACAAGGCGATTACCCCGATCAAGATCATCAAGGACCCGATGGCGTTCATATGGAACCCTCCATCATTTTGGAAATCTAGCAATTGCTCTATGTTCCACTTCGGTTGGGTGTATCCTTCACAATTTGCCTGAAAAGGAGAAAAAACTGATATTGTCAGCGTGTTTTGTGCTAAGATAGAAAACAACCTGAAGAATCACGGGTGACCAAGGTGACAAAGTTGCAATTATCCATTCAACATCATGATCACGTCCAGACAGTCAAAGGTACGTTTTCGTATATGGGGCATACGCTTCGCTTTTATTGGTATTGCGTCGACCGGCTGTGGATCGATACCGGCCCGCCGAGGGCACGAGACCATGTGGCGGCGTTAGCAGCGGAGCAACCTCCTTCAGTCGTGGCGCTGACCCATTTTCACGAAGATCATTCCGGAAATGCGGGATGGTTGGCCCGTACCTATGGTATTCCGGTGATGATGAGCGAGGAAACGGCCCGGATCCTGAAGCAGCCTCCGAGCATTCCCGTCTATCGGAAATGGGTGTGGGGGCAGATGGAGCCGGTTTCGGGAACCGTCGCAGAAGAAGTGTTGCAGACGGAACGTTATCGGTTTCGCGTCATTCCGACACCTGGCCATAGCCAAGACCATATCGCGTATTTGGAAGAAGAGCGAGGATGGTTGTTTTCGGGTGATTTGTTTTTGGGGACCCGATTACATTACGGTATGCGCGGAGAATCAGTGGCAGACATGATCGCCTCGATTGAGCGCGTTTTGGCATATCCGTTTGAGACAGTGTTTTGCGCCCATGCCGGTGTAGTGAAGGAGGGGCGCAAATCGTTGGAGGCGAAACGTCGCTTTTTGTTGGAGTTGGTGGAGGAAACCCACCATCTCGCACAAAAAGGAATGCCGGCACGCCTCATTGCCCGGAAACTGTTACAGGGCTCCACACTGTTGGAATGGTTTTCATTGGGCGAGATGGGGGCGATTCACTTGATTCGCTCCATTTTGAAGGAGAAGAGGGAGCCGGTCAAACGACTTTGACGCATTATCTCCCGAAGGCGGGTATATATGATCCTTGGGCCGTGTTTCCGTTACCCATCACGATTTCAATGTGGCGGGCCTGTCCCGTGCCGTGGCATTCTACAATCCGCTGATGTATTTTCTCGGATTTTTAAAAGAAGCGGACCATCTCGATAGGGTGATGTACAACAACGGGCGTATGTAGGAAAGGGAGAGAGTCGTGGACGAAAGCATGGAATCGAAAGCGTTGCCGGCGCCGATAAGGGTGCTGCTTTTGGCTGTCGGCGTGGTGGCGGTGTCGTTTTCCGCTATTTTCATCAAATGGTCTGACGCGCCGGCAGGAGTGCTGGGCATGAACCGGCTGCTGATCACCATGGTGCTGATGCTTCCGTGGGTGTGGAAGCGCCGCGGCGAATGGACCACGCTCAGCCGGCAGGAGTGGGGATGGCTTATCTTGTCCGGGGTGTTTCTCGGGCTACACTTCTGGGGGTGGATCTCCTCATTCCACTATACCAGTGTGGCCAGTTCGATGGTGCTCCTCAACACCGCGCCCTTGTTCACCGCTATGGGGGCATTTCTGGCTTTTCGTCAGCGGTTCGGCCGCGTCGCGCTCAGTGGCATGGGGCTGGCTCTGGCGGGCTCTGTGATGGTAGCCGGAGCCGACCTGCAGGTGGGCAGGACGGCTTGGATTGGCGATCTCTTGTCTGCGTTTGGTGCATTGTCGGTCGCCATCCATATGCTGATCGGTGAGCAGCTCAGAAACAAGCTGTCCTCCACGGTTTACAGCTTTTCCGTGTTCGGCGTTGCCTCTCTTCTCCTGATGGCGATGAATCTGGCGGATGGGGTTCCACTGTTTGACTGGCCCTCCCGGGAGTGGGGGATTTTCCTGCTTCTGTCGCTGGCGCCTACGGTGTTCGGGCATGTACTCTTTAACTGGTTGCTGAAGTTTGTCGGTGCGGTCACGATCCAGACGGCGATCCTGGGCGAGCCGGTGGGAGCGATTTTGCTGGCTCTCTGGCTCCTGGGCGAGCCGGTAACGACGGTTCAGATCCTGGGCTGCGCGCTGACCATTGGCGGCATTGCTTGGTATCTGCGGGAACAGGCAGACCGGGCGGCATCAGGGGGTAAACGGCTCACGGATCAGAGATCTGTATGATCAATCATTTTTAGAAGTCATTTCAAAATTCACTGATCCTGAATCCCTTGCACTGCCACTCCGTTTTCCCAGCTCGCTATAGTATACACTGTGGGTAGCGGTTTGCCGATCCGCCGTTCCACCGCAAATGTCCGGGACTGAACCATATTGCCTTTTAAAAGGAATGCCGGCACGCCTCATCGCCCGGAAACTGTTACAGGGCTCCACCCTGTTGGAATGATTTTCGTCGGGAGAGATGGGGGCGATTCACTTGATTCGCTCCATTTGGAGGAGAAGCGGGGGCCGTTCAAACGACTTTGACGCATCATCTCCCGAAGGCGGGTGTGTAGGATCCGTGGTTCGTGTCTCCTTTTCCCATCTCGATTACAATGTGGTGGACCTGTCTCACGCTGTGGCGTTCTACGATCCGCTGATGCATTTTCTCGGATTTGAAAAAGAAGCGGACCATCCCGATTGGGTGCTGTACAATAACGGGCGGATGAAACTGTGTTTGGTGCAGTGTGAACAGCGGTATGCCGATCCGCCGTTCCACCGCAAGCGTCCGGGACTAAACCATATCGCCTCGGCCGAAGATGTGGATCGGACCGCCCAGTTTTTGCGGGAAAGAAATATCCCCATCCTCTATGACAGCCCGGGGCAGTTTCACGATACGATCCGTTACTATGCCGTCTTTTTCGAAGACCCGTTCCGATTGAAGCTGGAAGTCGTGTACAGCCCGGATTACTTTGGGGTTAAAAAAGTCCCGACCACTGCATTAGCAGAATAAGCACTCCCAACCCCCACACGTACCAGGCAAACCCTTTGAGTGATCCACGGCTCAGAATGCGGACCATCCAGCGAACGGCCGCGTAACCGCAGATCCCGGCCATGGCCGTTCCGATCAATAGGGAGGACAGGGAGATATGCTCTGCCCGCACGTCCAACAGTTTGGCGCCTTGCAACAGGACTCCGCCACCGATGGCCGGAATGGAGAGCAAAAACGAATAGGAGGCCGCGGCGGATGTTTCCACGTTGCGCCACAACGCTGCGGCGATGGTCATCCCCGAGCGGGAGACAGCGGGGAGAATGGCCGCACTTTGGGCCAATCCGATCCATAGTGCATCGGTGTAGGTGAGGTCATTGATCCCTTTGTGACCACCTGCTTTTATCCGGCCAGCCCAGTATAATACTGCGCCGGTGATAAGAAACTCCCATCCGATGGTGACACCCGTTTGCGAGATCGCCTCCAACGTGTCTTCCCAGGTGATGCCCACCACTACCGCGGGAATCGTGCCGACGATCAGCAGTCGTCCCGTTTTTCCCAGCGGATTGCGGCAGATGGCGGCGAGTTCGTCTCCATAAACGGTGATCACTGCTGCGAGCGTACCGAGGTGGAGCATCGTGTCCAGGAACAAACCGGCCGAATCCAACCCGAACAAATGGCGGCCGAGATAGAGATGTCCAGTGCTGCTTACTGGCAAAAATTCGGTCAGTCCCTGGATGATACCCAGCATCATCGCTTCCAACCAGTTCATTGTGTTCGCTCCTTTCGCTTTCTGGTCTATGTGTATGGGCGGGATTGGGGGAGAATGTCCCACCGCTTTCATTCTCCGCTTTTTCGCAATACAATGTGGATAAGCGGGAATCATCCATGTGTGATTTCGAAGGAGGATAACGGGTGACGCTCAGGGGACAGGCGAAGCATCGCGAACAGCATGTCTACCCGTTGGCGGGATTGACTTGCGCCGATTGCGCGGCCAAGTTCGAAGAAAAAGTGCGTCAAGCGGAGGGAGTGATCGATGCCCGCGTCCATCTGGCCACTTCCCGGCTGGTGGTGACGGGGCGCAAGCTGAGCATCGAGGAAGTGGAGCAGCTTGGAGCCTTTGACGACATCCGTGTAGCTAGGCAGGAAGAGCACATTGGATCGGGGCGGTTCCGTTTGAACGATCCGTTGTTTCTCACAAGCGCCACCGCTTTGGTGCTTGTTTTACTTGCCGAACTGGCTGAGTGGCTGGTGCTTCCTTCGACGGTTTCTATCGGTTTGTTTGCGGCAGCCACTTTATTGGGAGGATGGAACCATTTCCGCCGCGGTATAGTGGGATTGTTACGTTTGGATTTCAATATGAACGCGTTGATGACCATAGCGGTGGCGGGAGCATGGGCCATCAGCTATTGGGAGGAAGCGGCGGTAGTGGCCTTTTTGTTCGGTGTCAGCGGTTGGTTGGAGCGAACCGTGATGGAATCCGCACGCGCCTCGATCAGATCATTGATGGATTGGGCGCCGAAAACAGCGACGGTACGTCGCGAAGGGGAGGAACAATCCGTTCCCGTAGAAGAGTTGAAGGTGGGAGACGTGTTGATCGTCCGTCCCGGAGAGAAAATCGCCGCCGACGGCGAAGTGGTCAAAGGGAGCACAGCCGTCAATCAGGCGGCGATCACCGGGGAGTCCCTTCCGGTGGAGAAGTCGCAGGGAGATATGGTGTTCGCAGGATCGCTCAATCATTCCGGGGCGATCGAGGTGCGGGTGACACGACGGGCGGATGAGACCACCATTGCCAAGATCGTGGCCTTGGTGGGGGAAGCCGAGGAGCAGCGTGCACCTGCACAGGCGTTTGTCGACCGGTTTGCCCGTGTCTATACGCCCATTGTGTTGGCATTGGCTTTCGCTATCGCCGTCATCCCGCCGTTAGCATTGGGAGCGGCGTGGAAGCCCTGGCTGTATGAAGCGTTGGCGCTGCTGATCGTGGCTTGTCCTTGTGCCCTCGTCGTCTCGACGCCAGTTGTCGTCGTGACGGCTGTCGGCCATGCGGCTCGATACGGTGTGCTGATTAAAGGGGGTCTGTACCTGGAAAAGGCGGGCAGACTCCAAACAATCGCCTTCGATAAAACCGGTACGCTGACCCGCGGTGAACCCGTGGTGACGGACATCATCCCCCTGCAGGATCAGAGTGAAGCACAGGTGTTGGTTCTGGCGGCGGGGATTGAGCGGCTTTCCGAACATCCGCTGGCGCTGGCCATCGTTCGGAAGGCGAAGGAAAAACGGGTTCCGGTGGCGCATGTGGATCACTTTCAATCCGTACCCGGCCGAGGGGCGAAGGCCTACATCGCCGGGACCCCCTATTGGATCGGCAGTACGCGTTGGATGGAAGAAGAAGGATTTGATTTGGGTCCCTGGCGGGGGACGATCAACCGCTTGCAGGAAGAAGGGAAAACGGTCGTTGTTTTGGGAAGGGATCAAGAGTCGTTGGCGATCATCGCCCTTACAGACGAATTGCGGGATAATGCCGTTCAGGTGATTCATGCGCTGAAACAGCTCGGTATACACCGTACGGTGCTGTTGACCGGAGATCATGCGGCGGCGGCGCGATCCGTAGCCCGTCGGGCTGATATAGACGAAACGTGTGCAGAGTTGCTGCCGGAAGATAAAGTGCGTCAAGTCCGCCAATATACTGAGGCGGGTGGCCCGATCGGTATGGTGGGCGACGGAATCAATGATGCTCCGGCACTGGCAACCGCCGATGTGGGAATCGCGATGGGCGGGGCAGGGACCGACGTGGCTCTGGAAACGGCGGACATCGTCCTGATGGCCGATGATTTGAGCAAATTGCCGTTTACGGTTCGGCTGAGCCGGGCGGCTCTTCGCGTCATCCGGCAAAATATCGCGTTTGCTGTCGGGATCAAAGTGTTGGCCTTTTTGCTGGCGATACCGGGGTTGTTAACCTTGTGGCTGGCAATTGGAGCAGATATGGGTGCAACGATCTTGGTGTTGTTGAATGGCATGCGTTTATTGAAGGAAAAACCGGATTTGGAAATGAGGAGGGACAACGTATGAGCATTCGTAAAGTACTTACCATCGCAGGATCGGACAGCAGTGGAGGAGCGGGTATTCAGGCTGATTTGAAAACGTTTCAGGAGCGTGGCGTCTATGGTATGACCGCGTTGACGACAATTGTGGCGATGGACCCGGACAATGGATGGGCACATCAAGTGTTTCCTGTTGCCTTAGAAACGTTGAAAGCGCAGATGAAGACGATCGTCGAAGGGATCGGTGTCGACGCGATGAAAACCGGGATGCTGGGCTCCGTGGAGATCATCGAGCTGGCGGCGGAGACGATTGACCGTTATCAATTGAAAAATGTGGTGATCGACCCCGTCATGGTATGCAAAGGAACGGACGAGGTTCTTCATCCGGAGACGGCCGTCGCCTTGCGCGATGTGTTGGTGCCCCGGGCGACCGTCGTGACGCCCAACCTGTTTGAAGCGTGGCAGTTGAGCGGACACGGCCCGATCCGCACGGTGGAGGACATGAAAGCAGCCGCCAAGAAAATCCACGAGTTGGGAGCAAAATACGTGCTCGTCAAAGGTGGCGGCAAGTTGGAACATGAAAAGGCTGTCGATGTTTTTTACGACGGAGAAACGTTCGACATCCTGGAAGGCGAGCGCATCGACACCACGTACACCCACGGAGCCGGATGCACATATTCGGCGGCCATCACCGCTGAGCTGGCCAAAGGTGCGTCCGTTTCGGAAGCGGTCCGCACAGCTAAGGTGTTTATCACCGAAGCGATCCGCCACGGTTTCCCGCTCAACCAATACGTCGGCCCCACCCTGCACGCGGCATATCGCTGGTACAAGGAACAATCGGTGCAACCATGATTGGAAGGAAACCGGTCCGCTTATAAAAGCGGACCGGTTTTTGCTTCGCTCAAAGTTTGCTCGCCGGAAATGCCACGCTTTCTTTGATTCCGACGTCAAGATGCTGCCTTCCCCCTACCCTTCACTCCTTCGGTAAAATCCGCTCCAGCTCCCGCATGATCTCCACCATCGGCACGGTTTCGTCATAAACGCCAGCGATGGTACCGTCAGGCGCAATCAACACCGTGGCAGGGACAGAGGTGATGCCGAACGCATCATATACCCGTCGGCCGTCATCCTTCAGCACGGGAAAGGTATACCCATGCTCCCGTAGGAAGGCCGGGACGGACTCCGGGCGAGATTCCCGTCCGGTAACGTTGATGGACAAAAACGTAAACCGGGGATGTCGGACGAAGCGGTACAGTACCTCTTTTTGCGGGAGGTCCTGTTGGCATGCTCCGCACCACGTCACCCAAAACGACAGCCAGACGGCATGACCACGAAATTGTCGCAAACAAACCGTTTTCTCTCCATCAATGGTGGGCAGGCAGAAGTCAGGCGCTGAGCGGCTGGTCACGAATCATCCCCTCCTCACAAGCGGATCAGAATCAAACCGGCGAACAAAAAGACGAGGGAGCAGGTTTGCAAGAGCGATAATCGCTCCCGGTAGATCAGGATGGACAAAATGGCGACGATCAGGCTGTTAGTGGCAAACATCGGGGCTACGATGCTTGCGGGACCGTCGATCAGTGCGACGGAGTACAATTGCATGCCTAAAAACGAGAAGATGCCGCTCAACAACCCCCAAAACAGCCCCGTCCTGGCTGCCCGGCGCGATTCCGTGTCCCTCGACCGCGGTTGCCGGAGTATCTCCACTATAAACCAGATTAGGCCGATCAGGTATCCGTAAAACAACACGGGTGTGCCGGGTATGTGCATTTCCTGCGTCACTTTGAGTCCCCCGTTTCGGAATGAGAACAGCAGGGTGGCCGTCAACACCAGGGCATACCAGCGCGGGTTGCGGATGGCCAGTTTTTCGTTGCGGTCGATGGGAATGAGCAAAATGGCCAGCACCAACAGGGTTACCCCGGCGGTTTCAAACCAAGACAATCTTTCTCCGTAGACGATCACGGAGAAAAGGATGATCAGCAAAATATTGGTGTTCACAAACGGGGTGGTCAAGCTGGCGGGTCCGTGATCCAACGCCTTCATAAACAGCAAGTTGCCCAGAGTCGATCCCAGGCCGAGCAGGAAGCCGCTCACCAGTGTCGGTACATCTGCCTGAAATGTACCTTCCCTCCACATCCATAGAAAAAAGCCCAGAGTCCCGGTCAGATACAGGCCCAGGAGCAGATGGGCCACGGAACCGCGTCGAGCAGCACTCACTTTCATGAAGAATCCGGCCAGTCCGAACGTGAGCGAACTGAGCGCGGCAATCACAAACCATGCCATGATGCTTCGATCCTTTCGTTTCTATCAAACAACGACTGAAATTACATTAACACAAAATCAGCCCGCTCACCAGATCAGAGATGAGCTCATTTTTATCGTTGGAATATATAAAAATAATTGTATAGTTTTCGAGTCTGGAGGTACTTTATGAGAGGAGAAAGGAGGGACGAATATGAACCGCAACATGAAAGGCGATCGCGAAGTGCCGAAACATGTCGATGCCGTCGAGCAGATGGTGGAATCAACGCCTGATCCGAAAAAGGTGGATGAACTGCGCCAACAACAGCCACAGAGGCAAATTCCACCATCCCGATGACACGGGAGACCGTGTCCGGATTGGACATCGCGTCAACCGGGGCGTAAAACGGAGAGAGCTGAGCAAACAGGGACCATTTGGTCGAGATTTTGAAAAGGGCTTTAAGGAGTGTCTGTCATTCCGTAAGGGAGCAACGTTTTCCCAAGCGAGCGACTTACCAAGTACTGACTGAGCGAAGGTTCGAAAAGCGTAGAGTTGAAATCACGGGCAATTTCCTCAAAGAACTTTGCCCGATTCCTGCTCTGGCAGGGTCGGAGAGTCATCATCTGCTTCCCTGCAGGGTGCAGGTGGAGCGAGCCGGGGAAGCAATGTGGGAGACACACCCAAGAGGAGGTGGCCGAATTCCTGTGAGCGACCTCTGAGCTGGCCGGAAGAGAGAGTGGAAAAACGGCTTACCCGAAATCATGAATGTCCCACCTCAGGCTCAGCAACATACACCGCTTAGGGAGCGGTGTTTTTTTCATGCTGGTTGACCAATCTGTCACGGAACGGATGCCGTGTACGGATGTGGTTCATGGTACAATAAGGATACAGTACGTTCTGTTGAGCAATAGGGTGGCAGGAGACGACGTATCACTACAACTCTCATCTTCGAATTCAGTTTGTCCATGATACTCCAGAGGGAATAAGATGGCGGATCCGGACACCAATGTCTTCACGAAGAGCCGAAGCAAAAACGGCACACCTGTTGCCCAATCATAGATTCCGTCAATATGACGATCCCAATACCCGGTTGCTGATGGCACTGACGTGCATGCGGGTAGGGGCCGATCGACCGGGATCAATGAAAGCATGAAGGAGGAATAAAGATGACGGTGCAAACGTTGACCCCAATCGCATTGAAAGAATGGGCAGTGGCAGTGGAAGCGCTGGCCGAAGGAAAGCAGATTTTGCTCATGCGTAAAGGGGGCATTCATGAGGAAACCCGTCATTTCCAAGTGCAAGCGGATGCGTTCTTCCTTTACCCCACTTATGAACATCAGCAGGAACAAGCCGATCTGGTCAAACCGGAATACCAGGATAGGCTGCAAGAAACGATGAAAGAGTGGAACCCGGAAGCCCAGACCAACACCGTCAAATACTTTGCCAGCCTGGCTGAAGACATCGAAATCTCGGACGAAGAGGCACTGCATCGTTTGTCGTCGTTTCATATCTGGGTGCCCGACTTTGCCGTGAAACGATTGAAGTGGAAACGGAAACAACCGTTGCATTTGCTTTTGGTGCGCACCTACCGGTTGGAGCGCCCGTTGGAAGTGCCGATTTTGGAAGAGTATCTGGGTTGCCGCTCGTGGATCCGCTTGCCGGAAGAGCTGATTCGGGAGACGTCGGCGGCGGAGCCGGTATTGTCCGATGCGGAATTTGAGCAGCAAGTGCGGGAGATCAAACAGGCACTGGGTCGTGCGTGATATGGCCGACAGTGTTACGTGAAGCGCTGTCTACCGCTTGTGGTACGGGAGAAGGAAAAACGGTCATCCTGATCTGATGAACTGCGAGTGAGACGTCTCTGTCACGGCTTCACGTGACTAAGTCTTGATCGTCCTAAGAGATAGTAGTTGTGCCAATCACGGGAAAGGAGACGAATGATGCGAGCGATTCTCGTGAAGGAACCCGGTGGTGTGGAACAACTGTACTTGGGTGAATATCCGACTCCCGAACCCAAACCGGACGAGCTGCTGGTACGGGTAAAAGCGACGTCCCTCAATCGGGCGGATATTTTGCAGCGGCGCGGCCAATATCCGCCGCCGCCGGGTGCCAGTCCCATTCTGGGTTTGGAAATGGCGGGGATTGTGGAAAAGACGGGGACGCAATGCACACAGTTTCGCGAGGGGGATCGGGTGTTCGGTCTGCTTCCAGGTGGTGGGTATGCCGAGTATGCCGTCATCCCCGAATCGTTGGCTATGCCGATTCCCGATCACTTGGACTTCACGGAAGCGGCGGCCATCGCGGAAGTGTTTCTTACCGCCTATCAGGCGATGTTTTGGTTGGCTGATCTCCAAGCGGGTCAGTACGTACTGATTCACGCAGGAGCCAGCGGCGTGGGCACGGCCGCAATTCAACTGGCCAAAGAAGCCGGTTTCATCCCGATCGTCACCGCCGGGACGGAGGAAAAACTGGCGTTCTGTCGTGAGTTGGGTGCGGTCGCGGCGTTCAACTACAAGGAAGGCCCTTTCGCCCCCAAAGTAATGGAAGCGACTGAAGGTACAGGTGTGCATGCCGTCCTCGATTTTGTCGGTGCGCCGTATTGGCATCAAAATGTGGAATGCCTGACTACAGATGGGCGGCTCGTTCTCATCAGCACATTGGGCGGTGTCAAGGTGGCCGAGGTAAATCTGGCACCGTTGCTAGCCAAACGCATTCATGTGATCGGCACCACCTTACGTGCCAGGAGTGTGGCGTATAAAGCCCGGTTGGTCCGTGATTTTACCCGATTTGCATGGCAACGGTTTGCCGATGGGCGGTTACGCCCGATCATCAACCGCGTTTGGTCATGGACACAAGTGCGAGAAGCGCACCGATACATGGAAGAAAACCGGAATATCGGAAAAATCGTCCTGCGGGTAGAATGACGGAGTGTTGCATGCATGTCTGTCCTATGAAGGGCAAATGCTAGCATTGTCAAGCAAATCACATCATGCCCGAAAGGACGGATGATTGATGGACCATTCCGTTATTCAAGACGCCCTGCAGGAATACAAGGAAGGATTGGGTGAGCTGGAGCGCCATCTCCCGGAAGTGGCTCGCCACTACCATGCATTCACCCATGCATGTTTCACAGACGGAGAGCTTTCGAGTCAGGTCAAACATCTGATCGGTCTGGCGCTGGGTGTCCTCACTAATGATGAGTATTGCATCTTGTACCATACGAAAGGAGCGGTGGACCAAGGCGCCAACGACATGCAAGTCATGGAGGCTGCCGCGGTATCCGCCGCTTTCGGTGGAGGTTCCGCCATGGCTCAGGCCGTGACGTTGGTGCAGGATGCGTTGCAGGCGTTTAGCGGTCACACCCATTAACTAACCGGGGAGAGAGGATCTCCCCCTCTTTTTTATTGCCGACTTGCGCTATGATAAAAAGAGGAAATTTGTGCTTCACTGTTACATAGTGAATCAGTAGAACGTGCCTGATTAATCCGGATGTAAAAATTCAGAAACGCATTGGCATCGGATGAGATGAACGATGGGAAATCAGTGAGAAGGTGATGACATGAGCAAACAAAAATATAACTTGAAATGGGATTTAGATTGCTTTTTTCCAGGAGGGAGTGCATCTCCTGAGTTTGAACAGTTCGTCAATGACCTTTCGGGGCGAATTGATGAACTGAAGCGGGAGATCACGAAACTGGCCAATCTCAAGCCGGCGAACCCTGATCGTTGGTACGAGACGTTGGCGCGTGCACAAGAAGCCACCAGTCGGTTGTATCAGGCGAGCGCTTTTGTCAGTTGTTTGACCGCTCAGGATGTAAAGGATGAAAAAGCGAAATTGTGGCGAGGGCGACTCACGCAATTGGGTGCCGCTTACCGGGCCGCGATGACGGCGATGGATGACGCGCTCTTGAAAGTGACGGATTCCGATTGGGCGGGATTGCTGCAAGACGAACGTCTTCAGCCAATCGCCTTTTACTTGGAAGAACGGCGTCGACATGCCAAGGAGAAACTTTCTCCCGAGATGGAAACTTTGGCGGGAGATTTGTCCGTTGATGGATACCATGCTTGGGGTCAACTGTACAACACCGTCGTCGGCAGGATGCAAATCCCTGTGGAGGAGAAGGGGAAAACCGTTCACCTCTCCGTCGGGCAGGCGTCCAACCGGTTGTCCCATCCCGATCGCCGCGTACGCCAATCCACTTTTGCCGCGCTGGAAAAGGCTTGGTCGCAGGAGGCAGAGTTGTGTGCCGCATCACTTAATCATTTGGCGGGATATCGTTTGAATTTGTACCGTCACCGGGGTTGGGATTCGGTGTTGAAGGAGCCACTGGATGACAACCGAATGTCGGCGGAAACCCTGGAGACGATGTGGCAAGTGATCGAGAAAAACAAGCCCCGCCTGATCTATTATATGGATCGAAAAGCGTTGTTGCTGGGAGTGGACGCTCTCAGTTGGTACGATTTGAGTGCACCCCTTCCGGGAGAGGAAAAACAGATTCCGTATGATGAGGCCGCCAATTTCATCGTAGAACAGTTTGGGCACTTCGACCCGGAGATGGCGAAGTTTGCCCGTCATGCGTTTGAGAACCGTTGGATTGAAGCGGAGGATCGTCCCGGCAAACGACCCGGCGGTTTCTGTACGAGCTTCAAACTTTCCCGCCAATCCCGGATTTTCATGACCTATGCGGGGACATCTAGCAACGTTTCCACCTTGGCACACGAGTTGGGTCATGCGTACCATCAGCACGTGATGAACGACTTGCCTGAGTTTGCTCAGGATTATGCGATGAACGTGGCAGAAACGGCATCGACGTTTGCGGAGCTGATCGTTACCGACGCCGCCATTCGCCATGCTTCTTCGAACAAGGAAAAATTGAAACTGTTGGAAGATAAACTGCAACGCGCCGTGGCCTTTTTCATGGATATTCATGCCCGTTTCCTGTTTGAGACGCGGTTTTATGAACGGCGCAAACAGGGACCGGTCAGTGTGGAGGAATTGAACGCGCTCATGTTGCAGGCGCAAAAGGATGGTTTCCATCACGCACTCAGTGTCTACCATCCGTATATGTGGGCTTCCAAACTGCACTTTTATATCACCGGTGCACCGTTTTACAATTTCCCGTACACCTTTGGCTTCCTGTTCAGTACCGGTATTTACGCCCGAGCACAAGCAGAGGGACCTTCGTTCGCCCGGAAATACGCGGCGTTGTTACGCGATACGGGGCGCATGACGGTGGAAGACCTTGCGAGGAAACACTTGGGCGTTGATTTGACGCAACCGGAATTTTGGCAGTCGGCCGTGGATACGGTACTCGAAGATGTCGATCTGTTTCTGGAACTGACAGAGACCAAGTGAGTAGATGACGCTTCAGTGCATCAAAGCCCAGGGTGATCGGTAAATGTGAAACTGGTGAGGATCAGCAGGGAGCAGCTTTTGAACTGTAAGCTGGGATATTTCCTCGACCGGGAGCACACCGGCAGGTGGCTGGACACAGAAACGGTACGGTTGGCTGTCCGTTCCTCGAAGAGCGGGGTCTTCAACTGAACGAGACGGGAGTTATGCCCGAACATCGCTTTTATCCAAGTGCTGGAGAAGGCTGGCTTTGTCCGGGAGGGGGTGGGCCGGAAGAATCTGAAGATCAAGGGCCGCTGGAAAGACCAAGTGATGTATCCCTGCTGGATGAGGAGTACTTTGCGGCCGCGGAAAAATTGATATTTGAAAATCGGGTTCCATACCCCGTTCTTCTTTATGCTCTGCTCCGTTGCCATTCCCGGCGCGGAGTTTTTCTTTTTTCGGTGAGAAGCCACCGGCTCTCCGGCGTATCAAGGGTAAAACAGAAATCAGCAGATGGGAGTGCAGGACATGCCGGATGATCTGACCTTGGTACGGAAGGTTCTCGCCGGAGACCTGGATGCGTTTGATGCCCTGGTTCTCCGCTACAAGGACCGCGTGTACCGCCTCATGCTCCGGATGATCGGTAATCCGGAAGACGCCCAGGATTTGACGCAGGAAGTGTTCATCAAGGTGTACCGGAACCTTCAGCGGTTTGATTCTTCACGTCGCTTTTCCACCTGGCTGTATCGGATCGCCTTCAACCGCTGCGTGGATGAACTCCGGAAGCGCGACAGAATGGGCGCCGTCCCGACCGATGGGGAGCCGCCCGGAAGCGAAAGCGCTGAAAGCATCGTTCTGAAACAGGAGGTATACCGGTCGCTCATGGATCGGATCTATGACTTGCCAGAACACTACCGGAGGGTGTTTCTGCTCAAGTATCTGGATGATTTGAGTTACGCGGAGATTGCTCACGTGCTAGGCATCACGGATGATGATGTGAAAAACCGCCTCTACCGGGCGAGGAAGAAGCTCAGAGAACAGAAAACGCTCAGGAAAGCGGGGAATGGAGCATGAAATGTCCCGGTCTGAACGTGTTGTTCGCGTATCTGGATGGTGAACTGTCACCGGAAGAGAGGAGCCAGACGGCGGCCCATCTGTTGAAGTGCCCGGCGTGCCGATCTTTGCTGGACGAGTGGAAAGATGAGGATCAGCAGTTCCGTGAGGTTTTGACCGAACCGTCCCTGCCGAACTCCTTTGTGGCGGAAGTGCGGAAGGAAGTAGAGAAGATTGCTCGGAAGTCCGCCTGTGGCGCCGGACCGGAAAAGTCGGGGGCAAGAAAATCCGGATTCAAATGGATGAAGCGAACCGCCGCGGCCTTCGCTTTTCTGGTGTTGGGAATCGGAATCACCGCTTGGGCTTCACCGACGTTTGCGGAATATTTGACGGCCACTTTCCGGGATTTCGGTTTACTCCCCGGAGTTGTCAAGAAAAATGAATACCGCAACGGCTACAGCGTGACGGACAAAGGATATACGTTGCGTGTCACGGAAGTGCTGGCCAACACCAATGAGGTGTATTTCATATACCAAGTGGAGAGGGACGGCAAGATCCTGGATGTGCGCGACATCAGCAAAGACCGTCATTTTCTGGCCATTCGTTCCAAATTGTTTGATGCACAGGGGAAATGGATCAATACCATGGAGTCTCACAGACCTGCCAAAGATTGGCGGTCGGAAATGGTCGGTTTAAAGGGTTTCAACCAACCCAAAAATTCCCGGATCACCTTGGTCGTGAAGGCCAAGTCCATTCAGGGCGTTCAAGGAAATTGGGAGTTGAAAATCCCTCTGGATCTCAGTAAAGCCCGTGTGCAAAAATTCAAGCCCGGTGAGCAAAGGGTGACCCCCGACGGAAAGTTTGCATTCACGCTCAAGGAAGTGTCTTACACTCCCACCAGTGCGCAGATTGTTGCCGGTGTTCGACTGAATGGACAAGAAGAGGCCAGGCACAAAGAACGGCGCCCGGAACTTCACTTTGCATACCAGATCGTGGATCAAAGTGGCGAGGTGATCTCCGGCACGCACCATGAGGACAAATGGGTCATGCGTTATCACGTCTTTCCCAAAGGCGGCGGTGGAGAGGAATACAATTTCGGTCCTCTTCCGAAAAAACCATTGTATTTGCTGTTTGATGCCGTCTATTTGGCTGAACTGACCGACAAAACTTATGAGTTCATTCCTGGCCGGGAGCAGACGATCCGGTTGAACCGCGCCGCCTACACGCTCAACAATGCGAGATTGGGCAAAACAACCGCCTCCTTGCCAAAAACGCCGAACCATCTGCTCGTCGACTTGACCAAAACTTCCGTGGTGGAAAATGAGGATCCCCTCCTGATCGCCAAAGAAGATTTGTGGCTGGTATACGATGAGTCTGGGAAGGAGTATTCGGGAATGGTCATTAACGACAATGGACGTTGGGTGCTGGAAGTTCCGGACCTTTACCGAGTCCCTGAGGAAGCTGAAAATCCGACCGTACGATGTCACAGCGTACAAGTATCAGGTGAAGATTCCGCTGCCGAAACAGAAATGAATAGACGAAACCATATAAATGCTCCTCCATTTTTATAAGGACCGAGGAGAAACGCCCTTCAGGGTAGGGATGATAGCCAGCGAAAACTCGTTAAACGAAATCACCCAGGCTTGGACGAAGCCATTGTGGATGAATGTGGGTTACCACGCCAGATGAAGCGAGAAGCCTCGGCGACAAATAGAGTGCCCCTGGTGCTTTAGCCGTGTGTAACAAGTCACAGTGGATCACTTTTCTCATATCCTCGTTGGCGATGAGGAGCCAGTCATAAGAAAAGCAATGGTTTCCCAGAATACAGGCAGTGGATCACTTCGCCCGGCCAGATACCGGCCGGGCTTTTTCATGCTAAAATAGAAATGATTCGAGATACATGAACATGAAAAAATGTATTTTCTTTTGGAGGTTCCTATGAGAAGACTCGCTCAATCGTTCAGTTGGATTGCAATTGTGCTGCTGTTGCTGATGGTTGTTGCCTGCAATCGGGGGGAAAATCAAGCCCATCCACAACCGGTGGAAATCTCGGTACTGGCGGCCGCCAGTCTGACTGATGCCATGAAAGAAATTAAGTCCCGATATGAGTCCACACATCCCGGCGTCCAACTTGTACCCAGCTTTGCGTCTTCCGGCAAGCTGAAACAACAGATCGAACAGGGGGCTCCTGCAGATCTGTTTATCTCTGCCGGAGCGAAAGAGATGGATGCGTTGGTTCGGGAAGGGATTGTCGATCCGAGTGATCGTTCTGATTTGCTCAGTAACGAATTGGTCCTGATCGTGCCGAAAGAATCCCGCGTGAAAGTGAGCGGGTTTTCCGACTTCACATCCCCCCAAATCAAAACGATCGCTATCGGGCAACCTGAAACGGTACCAGCCGGTCAATATGCGAAACAAACATTGGAACACATGAACTTGTGGAAGCAGGTGCAATCCAAGTTGGTGTTCGCAGGTGATGTTCGCCAAGTGCTCGCTTATGTAAAAACGGGAAATGTCGATGCGGGGATCGTGTATCGGACGGATATCCGAACTGCCCATGACGTAGAAGTAGTGGCTGAGGCTGATCCGAAAACGCATCAACCGATCGTGTATCCGTTCGGTATGATCAAAGCGACCCAGCACCCCAAGCAAACACGAGATTTCTATAATTGGTTGCGCAGCCCCACAGCAATGAAAATCTTTCAAAAATACGGATTTGAAAAGGCGCATCATCCGGTATGATGAATCAGGATTTCTGGTCACCCATTTGGTTGTCTCTGAAAATAAACGGGGTTGCCAGCATTTTCGTGTTTGTTCTTTCCCTTGTGGCTGCATGGTGGATGAAAGGACGTTCTTTTTATGGAAAAAGTGCGGTAGAGACCTTGTTGATCCTGCCCCTTGTCTTGCCGCCCACGGTGGTCGGTTTTGGACTGCTCGTTCTGATGGGGCGAAATAGCTGGATCGGACAAGCAATTGAATGGTTGTTTCATCAGCCAGTACTCTTTACCTGGTGGGCGGCCGTGATCGCTGCGGTTGTGGTGGCTTTTCCCCTGGTATATCAGACGCTGAAGAACGGTTTTGAGTCGGTGGATCGGGAATTGGAAGATGCGGCCCGATCAATGGGAGCTGGGGAATGGCAGGTATTCCGATATATCACGCTCCCATTGTCGTGGCGATCGCTTTTGACGGGGTATGTGCTTGGATTTGCGCGAGGAATGGGAGAGTTTGGTGCGACTCTGATGGTGGCGGGAAACATCCCGGGAAAAACGCAAACCATTCCCACCGCCATTTATATTGCCGTAGAATCGGGTGACACACAGTTGGCCGCCTACTGGGTTGCTTCCACGGTGTTGCTTTCATTTACATTGTTGGCCATTGTCCAGCGGATGAAAATACGCTCGTGACATCCTCCCCCAAATAAATTCGGGGCTTCCACTTAGGATGCATACAGTGAAGCGCTGTACTTCGGTTCAGTGACACCATGCCAACCAAGATGGGAGGACATGGTCACGGGCCGTGCCGTGTCAAATCCGCTTGAGCTTTCTAACCGCAAGAGCAAAGGTATAAACCTCGATGCTTTCGATTAGAAACCAGAATCTGGAAAAAAGAGTGACAAGTTCTAGAAGTATGGCTGTTACGAAGTTTGCTCTTAAGTTCAGGGTGTTTTAGTAAAAAGTGTCCTTACTGTAGCCTTTCAATGTCGACACAGTGCTTTTATTGCTTCTTTCAGTGTCTCACCAACTGATTCACGCAGAACTTTTCTGCGATATTTGGTAGATCATACGAAATGGTAATGAAAGCCATAAACCGCTGTTCCTTTTCACTGCCAAGATTCTTTTCTCATAACCATTTTGGTATACCTTATATCAAGAATTTTCAATCTTAAACAGAAGAGGATGTCCGTGTATCCCCTCAAAGAATTGAGGGGGATTCCTGCCCTCTCGCTCTCCCCCAATTTTCTAAATCAAAGAAAAAGGCAGGATCACCAACGACCCTGCCTGGATCAGGAACCGATCAGCCGGGGGTACGAATCGGCTCCAGCCGTTCCCGTTCCTCCGCCGTAAACGGGCGGGACCGGATGAGAAAGCGCACACCCAATGGGATTTCCAGGGAGAATGAGGCCCCCCTACCGGTGGTGACATCCACCGTGAGTTGCGTATGCTTCCAGTATTCGAATTGGGAACGGGACATATAGAATTCACAGCCGTCGATTTCGCCGAGCAACACATCGTTGGAACCGACCCGGAACTCTCCTTTGCGAAAGCACATGGGGGAGGAACCGTCACAACAACCGCCGCTTTGGTGAAACATCAGCTCGCCGTGTTCAGCTCGCAATTGCTCAATCACACGTTTGGCCTCATCGGTGACAAGTACGCGTTTGACCGATTCCATTGAAACCGACTCCCGGGTTTAGAAGAATCCCATCGGATTCTTGTCATAGGAGATCAACACGTTTTTCGTTTGCTGATAGTGTTCCAGCATCATTTTGTGATTTTCCCGACCGATACCGGATTGTTTGTACCCGCCGAAGGCGGCATGTGCCGGATACAGGTGGTAGCAGTTAACCCACACGCGGCCGGCTTCAATCTTCCGGGCGATTTGGTAGGCCTGATGCACATCGCGTGTCCAGAGACCGGCACCCAGGCCGTATAGTGTGTCATTGGCGATTTCCAGCAGTTCCGTTTCATCCTTGAACGTGGTGACGGAAACGACCGGACCAAAGATTTCCTCTTGGAAGATGCGCATTTTGTTGTGCCCTTCAAAGACGGTCGGTTCGATGTAGAAGCCGTTCGGGTAGCGTTCGTTTTGATACGGTCGGCCACCGGTAAGGCATTTGGCTCCTTCTTCCTTGCCGAGGGCGATATAGCTCAGGATCTTTTCATATTGATCGTTGGAAGCTTGCGCGCCGATCATCGTGTTTGGATCGAGCGGGTCGCCCATTTTGATCTTCTTCACTCGTTCCAGCGCCCGTTCCATAAAGACGTCATAGATCGATTCCTGGATGAGAGCACGGGATGGACAGGTGCAGACTTCCCCCTGATTGAGGGCAAACATGGTGAAGCCCTCCAGAGCCTTATCCAGGAATTCGTCATCGGCTTCCAGCACGCTTTCCGTAAAGATGTTCGGCGATTTTCCGCCCAGCTCCAGCGTGACTGGTGTGATATTTTCGGAGGCGTACTGCATGATGAGGCGCCCGGTAGTCGTTTCTCCTGTGAAGGCCACTTTGCCCACACGGGGAGACGATGCGAGCGGTTGACCCGCTTCCGGCCCGAAACCGTTAACCACGTTGACCACACCCGGCGGGAGCAGATCAGCGATCAATTCCATGAGGAGTAGGATGGTAACCGGTGTTTGTTCCGCCGGTTTCAGCACCACACAGTTGCCGGCGGCCAAAGCGGGAGCCAGTTTCCACGCCGCCATCAGGAGCGGGAAGTTCCAGGGGATGATTTGCCCGACGACGCCGATCGGTTCTTTAATATGAAGCGATACCGTGTTGGCGTCAATTTCGGACATGCTGCCCTCTTCACCGCGAATCACGCCGGCAAAATAACGGAAGTGATCAATGGCCAGCGGCAGGTCAGCATTCAGCGTTTCGCGGATCGGCTTTCCGTTGTCCCAGGTTTCTGACAAAGCCAGTTTCTCCAGATTTTCCTCCATACGGTCGGCGATTTTCAGCAGGATATTGCTACGCTCGGTGACGGGGGTGTTCGCCCACTTTTCCTTGGCGGCATGTGCTTTGTCCAGAGCATACTCAATATCTTCTTTTCGGGAGCGGGGAACACGGGTAAACACCTGACCGTCAACTGGAGAGATGTTGTCGAAATACTCTCCGCCCACCGGCGGGACCCATTCTCCACCGATGAAGTTTTCATATTGCGACCGATAGTGAACCAAGCTCCCCTCCGTATTGGGTTTTTTGTAGCCGGACAACGTGATGCTCATCCTTCCCAGCCTCCTTGAAAAATAGTTTGGTAGGGCTTCCGCCCCTCAGGAAAGAGCAAATTCCGTGCCAGACGCTCACAACCCGAAACACGGCTATCACTTGTTCCGGTTTGTGTTCCGGCAGTGTATCGGTGTTTCAGTTTGAAACAGGATTTTCTGAAATCAATTGAAATTTCCGAACTTAAACGCTATACTCAAACTTGGAAGACACTGGGTGTGTCTGATCAGCTGATGAGAAGCCAACGCTTTGTTCAGGGCGTGTGTCATTCGTAAGGGAGCAATGTTTTCCCAAGCGAGCGAAAACCGAAGCCCTGACTGAGCGAAGAGATGGGAAAGTGGACATGATGTATCAGACACGTCTCAGTCGATCGCGGAGGGATTTTATGCAAACGGAGCCGAAACTAAATGAGCTTCCCCCGATGTTGGTGTCGTCGTGGAAACGAAGTCGCAAATGGGGTGTCGATCCCAAAAGGGTGCAAGACGAGTTGCTGACCGACGGCGAACTGGAAGACCGGAGGGAGCGGATGCACGATTTGTTCCAGGCCTGCGCGCCAGTATTGGAAACGTTGTATACACAGGTGAGGCATTCCGCTTTCATGGTGTTGGTATCCGATCGGGACGGATATATCGTGGCCAAGTGGGGGGATCCGCCGTTTACCGAACGTGCGTCTCGAGTCCGGCTGGATGTCGGGGCCAATTGGGAAGAACGGGTGAAAGGTACCAATGCGATCGGTACGGCCTTGGCAGAATCCAAACCGATTACGGTTTGGGGAAACCAGCATTATTGTGAAGAGAATCGGTTTTTGACCTGCTATGCGGCTCCTTTGTATTCACCGACGGGAGAACTGTTGGGGATTCTCGACGTCAGCGGCGATGCCCGGCTACATCATCCTCATACGTTGGGGATGGTGATCACGGCCGCGCAAGCGTGTCAGGCTCGTCTGTTGTTGCATCAGGCCCGACGTGAACTGGTCTTGCATTTGCGGGAAGCAGACGCGATGATGGAAAGTTTGAGTCATCCGATGATCGCCGTCGATACGGAAGGGCTGATCACCCGGGTGAATCAGTCCGCGGCTAGGTGGTTGGGACACGCGATGGAAGATTGCATCGGCCAACCGCTGACCCGTTGGTTTGATCCCGACGAGGTAAAAGCACTGCTTACCAGTTCGGTCCACGATGTGAGCGTTCTGAAGCCCATCTTCACGGACAGGGACGTTTCCTGGGTGGCCAAACCCATCCTAGACGATCGGAAACGGACGTTCCGCATTCATCTTGTTGGTCGGATTCCGGTGAACAGGCCTACCGTCGAACAGACAGCCGTTTCCAATCTGGTGATAGGTTGTCCCAAGGTGCGGGAAGTGTTTGAGCTGGCGATTCGGATCGCTCCCTCCCCTCTTACGTTGCTGATCCGTGGGGAAACCGGGACAGGCAAGGATCGGCTGGCACGTGCCGTTCACGAGGCCAGCGGGAGAAAAGGGGCGTTTGTTGCCGTCAACTGTGGGGCGATTCCCGAGACGCTGGTGGAGTCGGAATTGTTCGGATACGAAAAAGGTGCATTTACGGGGGCGCGAAAGGACGGATACAAAGGGAAGTTTGAAGCGGCTGATGGGGGCACGCTGTTTCTGGATGAGATCGGGGACATGCCGCCCGCTTCACAAGTGGCGTTGTTACGTGTTTTGGAGGAAAAGAAAGTGACCCGGATCGGTTCCCACCGGCCGATCCCGGTTGATGTACGCGTGATCGCCGCGACGCATCAGAATTTGGAACAGGCTGTTGCAGAAGGCCGTTTCCGTGCTGATCTCTTTTACCGTTTGCGCGAGATGGAATTGGTTCTGCCGCCCCTTCGGGAACGAACCGATCTGCGGTTGTTGGCGGAACATTTTTTGGAGAAGGTGGAGCAGGAGCTGGGACGTGCGATCGGTGTTTCAGCTGAGGTGTGGTCCATCCTCGAACAGCACGATTGGCCGGGAAATCTCCGTGAACTGAGGCAAGTGATCCGGCAGTCGGCTTATCAAGCGTGTTTGATTCGTGGGGTGGATTGGATCAGCCCACAGGACCTGCCTCCCCTGAAGCGCGAAAAGCCCGAAACGGGAAAGACGGTTCCTTTTCTCTCGATCGACGACGCTGAAGAGCAGGCCATTGCTCAGGCGATTCAAGCCGCACGCGGCAATCTTTCGGAGGCGGCCCGACTGCTCGGGATCGGCCGAACCACGTTGTATCGGAAATTGCGCAAATACCCCCATCTCAAACCGACATGTTGAATCGGTAAACAAAAAGAGGAGGTGTTCACCATGTTCTCTGATTTTCAATCGTTCTGGCTACATTACTTGAGACAGCACAGCAAGAAGAAGACGCGACAGTGGCACGCGGCGGGCACATCGATGGTGGTGGTGTGCGCAGTGTTGGCGTTGGTCACTCTGGAATGGAAGTGGCTGTTGTTGGCGCCTGTGATCGCGTACGGACTGGCGTGGTACAGCCACTTTTTCATCGAGGGAAACAAACCAGCGACGTTCGGTCATCCGTTTTGGTCATTGGTTGCTGATTTTCGTATGGTGTTTCTCATGTTGACCGGCAAACTGGATGCGGAGTTGAAGAAAGCGCAGCTCGGGCATGTCGAGATGCGCTCGTCCGAATGGGATTAATCATTTTCATTAATTATCGCCAAAATTTGATGATCTCTCCATTCTCCATTGATCTTCACATTCTTTCTCGCAATGCCCTCTTTTTCAAAACCCGCCTTTTCGAGGACGCGGATAGAAGCGATATTGTGCGGCATGACACCCGCTTCGATGCGGTGAAGGTTGAGCTCTTCAAATGCAAACTTGACGGCAAGGCGTACGGCCTCTGTCATATAGCCATTTCCGTTGTGTGCTTGATCAAGATAATAACCGATCCAACAACTGCGAAGATGAGGCGCATGAAGAATCTCCGATAAAGTGACCTTCCCGATCAGCTCATTTGTTGCGTTTAAAAATATGCCGAAAGCGTATAATTCACCTTGTTTTCGCTTTTCGATCTCACCTCTGATATTCAGCAATTGCGCTTCCAAAGTGAAATAGGCATCATCACGATCAGGTAAGTAGTGCTGAAAGAAATCCCGGTTTCTCATATGTAGATCCAGTATTGCCTGTGCATCTGACTCTTCTAGAAAACGAATATAAACACGGTTTCCGACCCATTTCATTTTTCCACCTTCTTAAAATGATTTGATATTTCTCCGCAACGATTTAACCATCCAACTGGGAAACGTTCCCGTCCCGATTCGTGATTCCGTCGAGCCAACTGCCGATGTCTACTAACTACAATGCCAAGTTTATGGGTGAAATCACGTTGACCTGCCGCGTTGAGACTATTATATCCCGCTCCCTGTGAGGGAGAAAGCCCCTGTGGCGCGGGCTTCTTTCCGATCAGCGGATTCGATGTTGATTTCGCAGACATCATTTGGCCAATTTTTGAAACAACCTTGATGTGACGGATAAGGAAAAATTGATCCATTTTATAAAGGAGAACAGTTTCGGGATCTTGTTTTCATGGACTGTCTGTCGTGCCACCGCTTCGCATTTGCCGTTCCTGCTGAAAGAAGACGTGCCGGAGTCGGCCAACAACGGGGAGTCCGGTGGTCCCATGATCCAAATGCTGACGCTGGGGATTCTTGGTTCCGGCACGCGGCTATCCTCATGGGAGCACTGATCCTGTACAACATTCAGCCTGGTCCGCTGCTGTTTTTGGAACATCCTCACGTGGCATGGGGCTTGATTGCCAGCATGTTCATCGGCAATGTGATGTTGTTGATCCTCAATATGCCACTGGTTAAGATGTTTGCCAAGATTATCGAAACGCTGTCGAAATATTTAGCTGATGATCGCCATTTCCGTGTTCGGGGTAAATGCCCTCCAAGACAACAGTTTTGACGTGTTTTTGTTGATCGGTTGGGGCGTGATCGGGTACGTGCTCTCTCAAAATGATTTTCCGTTGGCACCGCTCGTTCTGGGCCCATGATCGAGAACAACATGCGGCGGGTGCTCACCGCTTCCAACGGCGACTGGACGGTGTTCCGATGTCATTGTTTTTCCTGTTGGCTGCCGTTGGGATGGTTGTCGTGTTGTGACGAAACTGCTCAAGAGAGAAAGGCATAGTTTCTGAAGGTAAGCTGATCAGAAAAACTGAAAATCTTCGTTTTCTCTTTTTAACCACTTGCGATTTCACGCGCCATTTTCTTTCCCGACCCAGAATCGCTACGCTCAAAGGTCGTTGTCAGAAATTCGATCAACCACTTTTAAGAGGGGAAAGGCGGTTTTCAGACGGGAGGCCATGGATTGTTGCAACAACTTGAACTCTCCGTTTTTTTTGGAGAGGCTTTTATTTATATATATGGATATATATATCAAAATCAGATTAATATATAATACTTATTACCGATATTCATGATTTTTTAACGCAATCTGCTTGACGCGTGTAAATATTGGGTTTATTTTAAGTTGTATGGAGTCCACAGATGGGAGGCAATCGGGTACATATGTTTAAAAAACTCATCATCCTCGTATCTTTCGCCCTCATAAGCAGTTTATTATCCGGATGCGGTCAACTTCTTTCGGCTATCAGCAACCCGCCTAAAGATGGCAAGGCATCTGAGAATACAAGTGATGCGAAAGACAAACAAAATCAGGAAGATGTGGAAGGCGCCACGGCTCCACAGGAAACGTATCAGGAGATCGAGTTCCAGCCGATCAACTGGATCAACGGCGCACCGGATCCACAGCCCACACCGGGGGTTTGGGTGTATACCAAAGAGAAACATCCCGGCAATCTTGAGGATTCCTTTACTTGGGATGAAGAAGATGTGTTGTTGGTACAGATCGGCAATCCGGAGTATGAAGGATATGAAATGACCCCGACCAATCTCCAGGTAATCAAGCCCGACGTGGTACGGGTAGTGGTGAAGCTGGAAAAAGACGAGTTCCAGACGGATGAGAAAGAACCGGCTCGGGTGTATATGACTGTCAAACGGGGAGCGCTCGACGGGAAAAAATTCATCGTGGTCGATCAGAACGGAAAAAAACTACAGACGAAATAAGTGATCTACTGAATGCACATTGGAATTTAACCCGGGGGTAAGCTAAACGAAAAAGAATCATGGATATACATATAATCGATTGTAAATGGATTGGGATTAGGTGCGAATGCGTATTTGTTGAGTTCATTTGGATCATCAGATCTGTTTTTCTTTTGTTGGCAGACAATATCGAGAATGGATGAAAACAAAGAGTTGTTATGAGGGAGAGCCAAATTCATCCATCTGATGTACTTTTTAGATAAACGTGGTGCTCCGCTATAAGGGGTGGTCGTTTTCCCATGAGCGACCTTGGAGTCTACCGAAAGAGGAGCGAGAGGAAAAACGGTACACCAGAAATCCCAGTTGTCCAACCACTTGTCAGCTTGTCAGAGTGATCTCACCTGCCTTTTGGCAGGTTTTCTTTTTCACAAACAAGAGTTGTCAAACACTTCCAAGTATAAAGTATTGGCATGGTTCCCACTGATTATGTTATATTAGTTAACGTATGATTTATCCAGTGTAGCACCTTCCGTCATTTTTGTCGTAATAAATCAGCGATATGTTGCTTTTGCGGATTCGGAACGACAGCAGGGCCGACATCCGCGTCAGCCAACCCCAGCATGGTTGCCATTGCATATTTATGCATTTGTATGTATGTTTATCGCCGATGGAAAGGAAGTGATTCCGTGTCAGAAAAAAACATGAAAAAAGATTTGGGAACGTTTGCCCTGATGATGACGGGCTTGGGCTCCATCATCGGCTCTGGCTGGTTGTTCGGTGCGTGGAAAGCGGCATCAGTTGCCGGACCTGCGGCGATTTTCGCCTGGATTTTGGGTATGATCGCCATTATGTTCATCGGTTTGACGTATGCGGAGTTGGGCGCGATGTTTCCACAATCGGGCGGAATGGTGCGTTATGCCCAATATTCTCATGGATCTTTTGTCGGTTTCATTTCCGGTTGGGCCAACTGGATCGCGATTGTTTCCGTTATTCCGGTTGAAGCGGAAGCGTCCATTCAGTATATGAGCTCGTGGCCATGGGAGTGGGCCCACAGTTTGTATGACGGGAAAGAATTGTCGCCGATGGGTCTCTTCTTGGCTGGCATTTTGGTCATTGTGTATTTTCTGTTGAACTACTGGACCGTTCGTCTGTTTGCCGTGGCCAACAGCGCCATCACCGTCTTCAAATTCATCGTGCCGGCATTGACGGCGCTGGGTCTGATTTTCGCCGGATTCCACAGCGGCAACTTTACGGACCACGGTGGTTTCACCCCTTACGGATGGTCCGGGGTGCTGACGGCGATCGCCACCTCCGGTGTGGTGTTTGCGTTCAACGGATTCCAAAGCCCTGTCAACCTGGCGGGAGAAGCAAGAAACCCGAACCGCTCCATTCCAATAGCTGTGGTCGGTTCGATTCTGATCGCCGGTCTGATCTACGTCTTGTTGCAAGTCGCATATGTCGGTTCGGTGTCACCTGAACAGGTGTCCAAAGGTTGGGCCAACATCAACCTGAATTCTCCGTTTGCCGATTTGGCCATCGCGCTGAATCTGAACTGGTTGGCGTTGATCCTGTTCGCAGATGCCTTCGTTTCGCCGTCAGGCACGGGGATCACCTATACCGCCACCACTGCGCGGATGATTTACGGCATGAAAGAAAACGGATACATGCCGGGAATTTTCGGCGTCATTCACCCGCTTTACGGTGTGCCGCGCGCGGCGATGTGGTTCAACTTGGCCATTTCGTTCATGTTCCTGCTCTTGTTCCGCGGGTGGGGTTCCTTGGCTGAGGTGATTTCGGTCGCGACATTGATTTCGTATGTGACGGGACCAATCTCGGTCATGGCGTTGCGCCGTACGGGTCCGCATCTGAACCGCCCGCTCAAAGTGAAGGGCATGTCGATCATTGCACCGGTGGCGTTCATCCTGGCGTCTTTGATTTTGTACTGGGCGACATGGCCGTTGACGGGTGAAGTCATCTTCATCATGCTGTTGGGTCTGCCGATTTACTTCTATTATCAGGCGAAATCGAACTGGAACGGTTTTGGCCGCCAGATGAAAGCGGGCTTGTGGCTGATCGTGTATCTGGCCTATATGATTCTGGTCTCGTATCTGGGTAGCGACAAATTCGGCGGACACAACTATATTCCGTACGGTGTCGATATGGTGCTGATTGCCGTAACGTCTTTGGTCTTCTACTACTGGGGAATCAAAAGCGCTTGGGAAACTGAGTACATCCAAGCCAGCAAAGAAGAAAAAGATCCGGAAAAATTTGCGGCTTCGATATAAGTACGAAACAAAACAGCCTTCCGCGATTAATGCGGAAGGCTGTTTTGTTTTTAAGGTTTGTGCTGATCTCGGTCATTCTGTTTGGCGGAATCGCGGGGCGGGGACGGATCGGACTCCACTCGAACATACCAACCATCGCCAATGGGTCGGTAAAGATGCCGGTTATTCTTGTGCAGGGGGCAATATTCACATCGGCCGCCCGGTCTCTGTAGGTAGCACTGAATACATCGGATCGGCTGCATGGATCAGCTTTCGGCCAATGCGTCGCAAAACGCTTTGGCGTAAGGCGGTAAATCCGGCGGGCGACGGCTGGAGATGATGTGTCCGTCGACGACGACTGGTTCATCGACCCAGATCGCCCCGGCATTCACCATATCGTCGCGGATGCCGGGCGTTGATGTGACCCGTTTGCCGCGGAGAATGCCGGCGGAGATCAGCACCCAACCCGCATGGCAAATATGTCCAATCGGTTTTTGTGCCGCATCCATCACGCGGACCATATTCAGCACCGATTCGTAACGCCGCAGCTTGTCGGGTGCCCATCCGCCAGGAACCAGAATGCCGTCGAAATCATGCGGGTTGATGTCGTCGAATGCTGCATCCGTCTGGACGGGTACACCATATTTTCCTTTGTACTGGGCGTTTGCCTTAGGGCCGACCAATACCACTTCCGCTCCTTCTTCCCGAGCGCGGAGGACGGGATACCAGAGCTCCAAATCCTCAAATTCGTTTTCCACCAGCGCAATCACTTTTTTTCCAGCGAGGCGCATGTTTCTCCTCCTATTCCTGCAAGTTAAAGCTGACAGACTTTCTGGATGGGATAACACTATGTTCATTCATACACGATTGTACCTTGATCCCCTTGAGCACATGGTATAGAATAGAATGAGAATCAGATGATAATCACTTTAAGGAAGGATTGGTTTCAACGTCTCGGTTTCATCGTACCATCAGCTACGGCCACCTCGCAAATGGAATCGGGACGCACTGGCGTTGGAAATTCCCGAAGGCGCCCAGGACGAGTCTGGTCATATACCGGCCCAAGAATAGGTTATGAAACAAAGTCAGAAGGGCAATTTTTTGCCCGAACTTTGTTGGGCGGTAAATCAGCAAACTTGGATCGACCAGACACGCCCAGACAGGCGCCGTTCGGTTTGATCATACAAGTCAAGTGCTGACACATTGGAGGAATTGTATATGTCGAACGCACCTAAGCTCAAAATAGAAAATCTCCGCGTCAACGTAGAAGGAAAAGAAATTCTCAAAGGCGTCAATCTGGAAGTCAATGGCGGCGAAGTACACGCCATCATGGGTCCCAACGGGACGGGGAAAAGTACGTTGGCTTCGGCGCTGATGGGACATCCCAAATACGAAGTGACCAGTGGGAGCGTGACGCTGGACGGCGAAGACGTGTTGGAGATGGAAGTGGATGAACGGGCTCGCAAGGGCTTGTTCCTGGCGATGCAGTATCCGAGTGAGATCAGCGGGGTGACCAACTCGGATTTCCTGCGTACCGCCATCAACGCGAAACGCGGGGAAGGTAACGAAATTTCCCTGATGAAGTTCATCCGCAAAATGGACGAAAAAATGGCCATGCTCAACATGGATGAATCATTTGCCCACCGTTATCTGAACGAAGGTTTCTCCGGTGGGGAGAAAAAACGGAACGAGATTTTGCAGATGATGATGTTGGAACCCCGCATTGCCATCCTGGACGAAATCGACTCCGGTCTCGATATCGATGCGTTGAAAGTGGTGGCTAAAGGCGTCAACTCCATGCTGGGTCCCAACTTGGGCGTTCTGATCATTACGCACTATCAACGGTTGTTGAACTACATCAAACCTGATTTCGTCCATGTATTCATGCAAGGACGGATCGTGAAGTCGGGCGGCCCGGAATTGGCGGAACGGCTGGAAGCGGAAGGCTACGATTGGATCAAGGAAGAGCTGGGCATCGAAGACGAAACCGTCGGGCAGCAATCGTAAAGGCGGGGTGGCGATCATGAGCGTAGATACCGGATTGTTGTTCGAGCAAAACGTCGTCGAGACACTGTCTCAGTCCCAGCAAGAGCCTGAATGGATGCTCCAGCTTCGCCTGAACGCGTTGAAAACCGCCGCGTCACTCCCTCTGCCTAAAGTGGAGAAGACGCGGATTGACCGTTGGAACTTCACTTCGTTCCAACCGTACACCCCGGCAGAATCGCTGTCGGGTCTGAGTCAACTGCCCGAAGAGATTCGCGCCTTGCTGTCCTCTGAAGCACAGGATGACAATGTGATCGTACAAAAAAACTCCAGCCCGGTGTACCGCTACTTGCAGAGCGAACTTGCGGAGAAAGGTGTCATCTTCCAGGATCTCGCCTCCGCTGTGCGTGAACATCCGGAGCTGGTGAAACGATACTTTATGACCGATGCAGTACGGGCGGATGAACATCGCCTAGCTGCGTTGCATGCCGCATTGTGGTCGGGTGGCGTCTTCCTGTATGTTCCACGCAATGTGCAAGTGGATCTGCCGTTCCAAAGCTTGTTCTGGGCCGAAGGTTCGGAAGTCGGCATGTTGCCGCACGTGTTGGTGGTTGCTGAAGACAACAGCCGTGTGGATTTGGTCGTCAATTTCGTTTCCGACAAAAACGGGACGACCGGTGTCAACAACAGCATCATCGAAACGTTTGTCGGATCGGGAGCCCATGTTCGTGTGGCAACGGTGAATAACATGGGTGACCAAATCGTCGATACGACCTACCGCCGTGCCATCGTGGATCGGGATGGGCGGATGGAATGGATCGTCGGCGATCTCGGCACCGGTCGGGTCATCTCCGATAACACGACGCATCTCAAAGGCGACGGAGGTTCCGTCGACGTCAAAACCATCGCCGTGGGGACCGAAGAAACGCGCGCCAACATCACGTCGACCGTACATCACTGGGGCAAAGCGACCGAAAGTGACATCAACGCGCGCGGCGTGGTGAAAGACCAAGCGTCTTCGATCATCAACGGCATCACCAAAATCGAAAAGGGTGCGAAGCAAGCGAACGGTCAGCAAGCCGAAAAAGTGTTGATGCTCAATCGCGAAGCCCGCGGGGATGCCAACCCGATTCTCCTGATCGATGAAAACGACGTGAAAGCGGGTCACGCTGCCAGTGTCGGACGGGTCGACGAGTTGCAACTGTTTTATCTGATGGCCCGCGGCATCCCGCGTCAGGAAGCGGAAAAGCTCATCATTTTCGGTTTCTTGTCCCCGGTGTTGTCGGCCATTCCGATTGAGGCGCTGCGTGAACGTCTGCACGGCGTGATCGAAAGGAAATTCGGAAGATGAATCAGTATAAAAAAGATTTTCCGATTCTGCATCAGGAAGTAAATGGTCATCCGTTGGTATATCTTGATAGTGCAGCTACGTCGCAAAAGCCGATTCAGGTTATCGAGGCTGTGGAACAATACTACCGCGGTTACAACTCCAATGTGCACCGCGGGGTACACACGCTGGGCACCCGCGCTACGGATGCGTACGAAGGAGCACGGGAAAAAGTACGCGGATTTATCAATGCCCGTTCCACCAAGGAAGTGATTTTCACGCGGGGAACGACGACTGCCCTCAACCTGGTGGCGCACAGCTACGCACGGACTCATCTGGGTGAAGGCGATGAAATCGTCATTTCCCCGGCGGAACATCACAGTAACCTGATTCCGTGGCAACAGGCGGCCAAAGCGACAGGCGCGACGCTGAAATATTTTGAGCTGGAACCGGACGGCACGATCGATCTGGAAAAGGCGAAACAAATCATCACCGAGCGGACGAAAATCGTCGCTATCGGACATGTGTCCAATGTGTTGGGTACGGTGAATCCGGTCAAAGAGCTTGCTGCCATGGTGCATGCAGTCGGCGGTGTCATCGTCGTCGACGGGGCGCAGAGTGTGCCGCACATGAAAGTAGACGTTCAGGATTTGGATTGCGATTTCCTTGCCTTTTCCGGACACAAAATGATGGCACCGACCGGGATCGGCGTACTCTACGGGAAAGAATCGCTGTTGGAACGGATGGAGCCGGTCGAATTCGGCGGGGAAATGATCGATCATGTGGATTTGTACGATTCCACCTGGAAAGAATTGCCGTGGAAATTTGAAGGTGGCACGCCGATTATCGCCGGCGCGATCGGTCTCGGGGCAGCCATCGATTATCTGCAGGAGATCGGCATGGACACCGTCGAAGCGCATGACCGCAAACTGGCCGCTTATGCAATCGAGCAGTTGGAGAAGATCGATGGTCTCACCATTTACGGTCCCAAACAGGACCGAATGGCCGTCATCACGTTTAACTTGGGCAATATCCATCCGCATGACGTGGCCACGGTACTGGACGCTGAAGGGATTGCCGTTCGTGCCGGACACCACTGTGCGCAACCGCTGATGCGGTGGTTGAATGTGACGGCCACGGCGCGGGCCAGCTTCTATCTGTACAACTCGGAAGAAGATATTGATCTGTTGGTGAAAGGGTTACAAAAAACGAAGGAGTATTTCGGTCATGTCCTTGGATGATTTGTACCGTCGCGTGATTATGGACCATTACCAGAAACCCCGCAATCGTGGAAGAATCGAGGACGGCGCAGTCACCGTCGATCTGAACAATCCAACATGCGGTGACCGTGTCTCCGTGCAGATGCGGGTGAAGGATGGTACAATAGAAGAAGCAAAGTTCTTGGGTGAAGGCTGCTCGATCAGTCTGGCTTCCGCCTCGATGATGACGGAAGCTGTTAAAGGACTGAAAGTGGAAGAAGCCCTTCGCTTGGTGGATCTCTTTTCTGAAATGATGCAAGGAAAAGACGTGGACTTTGAACAGTTCCCGTTGGAAGATATCGAAGCCTTGAGTGGCGTGTCGAAGTTTCCAGCGCGGATCAAATGTGCCACTCTGGCTTGGAAGGCCTTGGAGAAAGGATTGAAGAGCTCCCAGGCAAGCGGGCACTAAGCCCTACAAGGGGGGATTGAACATGGCGAAAGAACTGCCGGATCTGTCTGAGTACAAATACGGCTTTCGCGATAAAGATGTAGCCGTTTACCGGGCCAAACGGGGTTTGACTCGGGAGATCGTTGAGGAGATTTCCCGGATGAAGGGCGAACCCGAGTGGATGCTGGAGTTTCGCCTGAAAGCGTTGGAGCAGTTTTACAAAATGCCTTTGCCCAACGAAATGAATAGCAAATGGTTCTCCATTTTGCCCGGTAAATTGGATGATTTGGACTTTGACAGCATCACCTACTATGTAAAACCGTCTGAACGCCAAGGACGTTCTTGGGATGAAGTGCCGGAAGAGATCAAACGGACTTTTGATCGTTTGGGGATTCCGGAAGCCGAGCAGAAGTTCTTGGCAGGCGTATCGGCGCAGTATGAGTCGGAAGTGGTTTACCACAACATGCAAAAAGAGCTGGAAGAACAAGGGGTCATTTTCTGCGACACGGACACTGCCGTACGCGAATATCCGGAACTGGTGAAGGAGTACTTCGGCACGGTCGTACCGCCGTCTGACAACAAATTTGCCGCTTTGAACAGTGCGGTCTGGAGCGGCGGCAGCTTCATCTACGTCCCGCCGGGGGTAAAATGCGAAGTACCGTTGCAGGCGTACTTCCGGATCAACTCCGAAAACATGGGGCAATTTGAACGGACGCTCATCATTGCGGACGAAGGGAGCTTCGTCCATTACGTCGAAGGTTGTACGGCTCCGATCTACAGCACCGACTCGCTGCACAGCGCTGTTGTGGAGATCATCGTCAAGAAGAATGCCCGTTGCCGCTACACCACGATTCAAAACTGGGCGCCCAACATCTACAACTTGGTGACCAAACGTGCGGTCGCCGAAGAAGGGGCGCACATGGAATGGGTGGACGGCAACATTGGCTCCAAACTGACCATGAAGTATCCGGCCGTCATCATGAAAGGGGAAGGTGCCAAGGCGGACGTCCTCTCCATCGCGGTCGCAGGCAAAGGTCAGCATCAGGACGCTGGTGCCAAAGTGGTGGCATTGGCTCCCAATTGCACAGCGACGATCATTTCCAAGTCGATCAGTAAGCAAGGTGGTAAGGTCACTTATCGCGGTTTGACCAGCTTCGGCCGCAATTCACAAGGGTCCAAAGCCAACGTCAAATGCGATACCTTGATTCTGGATGACCAATCCACTTCCGACACGATTCCGTACAATGAAATTCTGAACGATGATATCACTCTAGAACACGAAGCCACGGTCAGCAAAGTGAGCGAAGATCAGCTCTTCTACCTGATGAGTCGTGGGTTGAGTGAAGAAGAAGCCACACAAATGATCGTGATGGGCTTTATCGAACCTTTCACCAAGGAACTGCCGATGGAATATGCGGTGGAGATGAACCGTCTCATCAAGCTGGAGATGGAAGGCTCGATCGGTTGATGGTCAGCTAAAACACAAAAAAGGGTGACCGGTTTATTATTGAACCGGTCACCCTTTTTACTATTCGGGGCAACGTCGGGGAGAAACGGCCCCGGAGACGGGACTTCCAGTGGAAGCGGAAGGGACGATATGAAAGGGATCTAACCCATGGCCAATACAAGCCAACTGCCGATACGTCACGCGCCATCCGAGTGTGAGTTGCAAAGTATCTCCTCCTCACGGATCGGAACATATGTTCGTAATTAGTATATCTCGATCCGCTCCCCATTGCAAGAGAAGAATGAATTGTGATTCACTCAGAATGATAGAGCAAAAATGAGTCTTTATACAAAGAAGTACCCGGCTACAATTCGTTGCCGGGTTTTCAAGGAATTGAATTTGAGATCCACGGGGAGTTTGACAAGTGGAGAAGATTCGGGTTTAAACGGACAGTATACGAAAGAATAACGCTTTGTTCAGCAACCACATAACCACTGAAGCTGCAAAGAGAACGAACCAATCCATAAAGAGATGAACTTCAGAAACCGAAATCAATAATCCTCGAAGTGCATCAACAAGATAACTCATTGGATTGACAGTAGCCAGTACTTTTAACCAAGTTGGCATGATTGACCTTGGATACAATGCGTTCGATGAAAAGAAAAGCGGCATCGTGATGAGTTGTCCAAATCCCATCATCCGTTCCCGTGTACGTACTAAAGCTGCAATAAACATCGACATTCCTGAAAAAAAAGTTCCGCCTAGGACGACAGTGAACAAGACTCCAGCGATTGAAATGAAGCTCCAATTCAAATGAATACCCAGGACGATTGCCAAGATCATGATCACAGCCGCCTGAAAAAGCGCCCGTAAGGATGCCGACAACATTTTGCCAAGGATAAGCGATGACCGTCTGATGGGCGTAGAAACAATTTTTTGCAACAGCCCCATATCACGTTCCCAGATGATCGCGATTCCATAAAATATGGAGATGAATGTAATAGACTGTGCCAAAATTCCCGGAGTTAAAAAAGCCTGGTAACTGACATGACCTGTCGGAATTGCTCTTATATGGGAAAATGCCTGACCGAACACGAGCAGCCACAAAGCCGGTTGAATTCCACGCATGAGAAGGTCCGTCGGATCTTTTCGTACCTTCCGAGCTTCCAATTCCACGATCGTCCAAACATGAAAAAAATACTGAATTATGGGGTTTCGTTTTTTAACCGAGTCGTTTTGCGGTGCGGCGGTTACGGAAGACATTTCGAAACTCCCCTTCCTGATTCTGATTGTCAATTTGTCCAGCAAAGTGAGCAAAGATATCGTCCATGCTGGCTTCGGGATTTCCCGTCTTTTCACGAAGCTCTTCAACTGTCCCCAATGCAGCAATTTGACCTTTGTTCATAATGGCAATCCGTGAACAAAGAGATTCAGCTTCGTCCATGTAATGTGTTGTTAGAATGACGGTCATATGATGTTCTTGACGCAACTTTTCAATATGTTCCCAAATTCCCCTGCGCGCAACCGGGTCAAGTCCAACAGTCGGTTCGTCCAAAAACAGTACTTTTGGATAATGAAGGATCGCCTGTCCGATCTCCAGTTTTCGAATCATTCCGCCGGAATAGGTTTTAACCTGTCGGTCTGCTGCTTCTTCCAGTCCAATGAGCGATAGAATTTGAGCGATTCGTTCTTCCCGTTCTTTGCGCCGTAACCCATAAAGCTTACTAAAGATCAAAAGATTTTCATACCCGGTTAACGTACCGTCGACTGACAACATCTGTGGAACATATCCAATGGATTCACGTACATGTGTAGGATGTTTTTGAACAGAATGACCTGCGATTTCTATAACCCCTTCATCGATCGACAGAAGGGTGGTCATCATTTTGATCGTAGTTGACTTTCCAGCCCCGTTTGGCCCAAGCAATCCGAAGCATTCGCCTTCCAACACATCAAAACTGATATCATGAACCGCTTGAACTTCTCCAAAACGTTTGGACAAATGTTCAACACGAACAGCGATGTTCTTTTGCACACCCCTCACCTCGACAAGTGTTGATATTCATCAGATAAAATCGTCTCCATTTCAGTCGTTATTTGTATCATTAAACGAGAAACCAGTTTTGCCAGTACCGGCTGATCGATCAGATGTAACCGGATGACCCTGATTGAGATCAGGAAGATAATGAAAAAGTTGGTTTGGACACTTCCAGTGTATCGCAATTTTTAGGGTCTTGTATCAATGATTGGGGCATTTTTCATTGCAACTGTGTATCCGTCATCAGCGGTACGCATTTGTACCACAAAATAAACAGGCGTTTTCACAGCGATGAGAAAACACCTGTTGATAACGATTTTGAACTCAACCGTCACTAACTGGGAAAAGACCGCCTTCCTCGGCAGGAACACGATCTGGAACAATTGGCCGGAGGGCGGCTTTTGCTATAAAGAGCGAGCGGGAAAACCCACCCCTTTAGGGTTGGGATGAAAGCGAGCGTTGGACGCGGGAGGGCTTCAGCTCTCGCAAGTCCGACATTGTTCCAATGTTCTTCTGGTCAATTCTGAAAATGGTAGAATCCCGTATATAGAGTCCCGTATAATACAAGAAAAAGACCGTACAAAGAGTTGATCACGGTGATGAGAACCTACAAATTCAAGCTGAAACCAACGAAAGAGCAAATCGGGAAGATTGAATGGACACTGGGCATGTGCCGCTGGCTCTACAACTCCATGCTTGAACAACGAAAGTTCACCTACAAAAGACGCGGTATTACGTTGAACTATAACAAGCAAGCAGTAGAGCTCCCAGAGATCAAGAAGGAGATCCCGGAGTTTAAAGAGATCCATTCTCAGGTTCTTCAAGACGTAGCCAAGCGGTTAGACAAAGCATTTCAAGCGTTTTTCCTTCGAGTACAACGCGGGGAAAAACAAGGATACCCTCGCTTTCAAGGTAAGAACCGATACGATAGCTTCACCTATCCTCAAGCTGGCTACAAACTGGATGGAAAGTACCTAAAGCTCTCCAAAATCGGCGATATGAGAATCAAACTACACCGCCAGATTGAAGGAAAGATCAAAACTTGCACCATCAAACGGAAGAACGGGAAGTATTACGCTTGTATTTCATGTGAGGTAGAGCTGAAGTTATCCAGAACTGGTCGACAAGTAGGAGTCGATCTCGGTGTGAAACATCTGGCTATCACGTCTGATGGCGAATTCTTCGATCATCCCAAGTACCCTCGGAAAGCGGAAAGACGGTTGAAATTTCTTCAGCGTATGGTTTCCCGGAGGAAAAAAGGGTCGAATCGTAGGCGTAAAGTGGTTGCGATGTTGGCGAAGGTTCACGAGTACATAGCAAACCAGAGAAGGGACACCGCGCACAAGATAAGCCGCTATCTGGTGGACAACTACGATCTAATCGCTTTCGAGGACTTGAACGTTCAGGGTATGTTGAAGAATCACAATCTGGCTATGAGCATTGCCGATGCTGGTTGGAGGATGCTCGTGCAATTCACAACTTACAAGGCAGAGTGGGCCGGTAAGCAGGTGATCACGGTCGATCCTCACAACACGTCACAGGCATGCTCTGAATGTGGTCGGACCGTAAAGAAGACATTAAAAGAACGTATCCATCGTTGCTCATGCGGATATGTTGCAGACAGAGATGTCAATGCTGCAAGAAATATCCTACATCAAGCGAATGGATACGTTCCTGAACCGAGATACGGACAACTAGAACTAAACCTTTTCTAGGCTTGGACGAAGCCTTCGTGGATGGATGTGGGTTGCCACGCCAGATAAAGCGAGAAGCCCACGGCTTTAGCCGTGCGGAGCAAGTCACTGGGTGCGTTCCGGCAAACAAGAATGTCGGTTTCAGGTTTCTTTTGAAGCTTTCCACGTGATATATTCTGTCAATACACGAATAGCGACGGGGATGGCCTCTTCATTCGGCTCGATTTTCGGATGATGTAATCCGTACGGCGTGTCAACGCCCAGCCAGAACATGAAGCCCGGGATCTTCTGCAAAAAGTAGCCGAAATCCTCGCCGGTCATCGCTTCTTTACATACCGTCAGGTTGGCGATGTTCGTTTGACGGAGCCAGTCCATAAACTCCGTCGTCAATGGTTCGTCGTTATACACTTGACAGTAGTTGGCGCCCCAGTCGATGGTTGCCTCACATTCAAAACTCTCTTCGATTCCACGCACCATCGCTTCAATTCGTGACTTGATTTTCCGCATCGAATCCATCGACAGGGTGCGGATCGTCCCTTCCAGCCGCCCTTTCCCGGCGATGATATTTTGCTTGGTGCCGATGGTCACTTTGCCGATGGTGACAATGGCCGAATCCAACGGGTCGATGTTGCGCGAAACGATATGGTGCAATTGAATAGCCAGATGGGAGGTGGCCAGCACCATGTCATTGGCCTGGTGGGGATAGGCGGCGTGGCCGCTTTTGCCGACCAGGTCGATGAACAGCTCCGATGTGTTGGCGAACAGGATGCCGGGCTTGACAGCGATTGTTCCCACAGGATACTCCGGCGCAATATGAAGGGCAAACATGCAATCCGGTTTCCAGGAGCGGAATTCCTCACTTTCCAACATGGGTTGGGCACCGCCCGGTCCTTCTTCAGCCGGTTGAAAGACGAACAACAGGTCGTCTCGAACGGGATGATGGACGAAATGGGTCAATACACCTAGCGCGATCGCCATATGCATATCGTGACCGCAGGCATGCATATAACCGGGATGAGTTGATTTGAAGGGAAGCGTCGTCTCCTCATCCAACGGCAGGGCGTCCATGTCGGCACGGTATCCGATGCATCGGCGTGGAGCGGTTCCGGGAATCCTCATCAACACACCGGTGCGCCAAGTGCGGACCTGCAACCGTTCTTGTGGCAGTCCCGCGAGATAATCCAGGATGAATTGCTGCGTTTTGAATTCGGCAAAACCGGGTTCGGGGATTTGATGCAATTGCCGCCGAATCCGGATAAACGGATTCAGGCTCTGATCTGAAACGGCGCTCATCCGGCCCACCCCTCTCACAAAAAGGTACGTTTCATGTATTGTTCCATCCGTTCGATGAAAAGGTCCACTTCTTCCCGCGTGAGCGTCAGCGGCGGCAGCAGGCGGATCACAGTTTTCGCGGTCACATTGAACAAAATGCCTTCCTTCAACAACGTTTTTTGCCAATCCGCGATTTCCTCCGCACTCCGATTGGTGCGGATGCCAATCATCATCCCTTTTCCCTGAACACTGTGGATGATCTCGGGATAACGTTCTTTCAGCTCTCGCAGTCGGCTCCACAAGTACTCCGCCGTTTCTCGTCCCTTCTCCATTTGCCCTTCTTCAAACAGCACGTCCAGCACGGCATTGCCCAGAGCGGCGCTGAGTGGTGACGGGGCGAATGTGGTGCCGTGATCGCCCGGCTGGAAGAGATCCATCAGTTTCTCCCCGGCGATGATGCCACCCAGCGGCAGACCACCGCCGATCCCTTTGGCAAAGAGAATGAGGTCGGGTTGCAGGCCGTAGTGTTGGTAAGCGAATAGTTTGCCTGTCCGACCTATACCGGTCTGAATCTCGTCCATGCACAGCAGGATGCCGTGTTGTTCACAGAGACGGGCCATTTCCTGTAAGTAGGCATCAGACAGCGGTACGACGCCGCCCGCGCCCTGGATCGGTTCAGCCAAAACGGCGGCGGGTCGGTGGGTTTCACAAACGCGCCGCAGTTCGTCGATGTTTTCCGGCTCCACCTCATAAAAAGGGAAATCGGGTTGTGGAAAATCCTGATAGACACCCGGTTGACGGGTCAGCCGCAGTGCGCCCAGCGTCCGACCGTGGAAGCTGTTTTTCATCACTACAATTCCGTCGCGTCCTTCTCCACGTTTGACTGTCCATTTGTGGATCAGCTTGATAGCTGCCTCGGTCGATTCCGCACCGGAATTTGCGAAGTACACTTTGCCCGGGATGCTGTTTTCCACCAAGCGTTGCGCGAGTCGGATCGCGGGTGGGTTGAGAAACAGGTTGGAAATGTGCAAAAACCGTTCTCCTTGTGCTCGCAGAGCCCGCAGGATAGCCGGATGGGAATGGCCGAGCACGTTGACGGCCAATCCGGTGAACAGATCCAGATAGCGATTGCCTTCCGTGTCGTACAGGTAGTTGCCTTCCGCTTTGTCAATAGCAATGGGCAAGCGGCGAACCGTGGGCATGATATAGGTCTGATCCAGTGTGTGCCAGTCGGTCATCGGGCTCCCCCTTTTTCTGTACCAATATGAAAGGCGGGCCGCCGAGGGCCCGTGAAATGGTTGGTTTAGAGTTTGCGAAGTTCCTGCATGATTTCCGTTTTGGACCGGGTTTTGTCGTCAATTTGTTTGATGACCCGGGCCGGGGTTCCCGCCACCACGGTATTGGGCGGCACATCTTCCGTCACAACGGCACCTGCGGCCACCACCGAACCTTTGCCGACACGGACACCTTCCAGGATCACGGCGTTGGCACCGACGACGACATCATCTTCGATGATGACCGGTGTCGCTGACGGAGGTTCGATCACACCGGCGATGACGGCTCCCGCACCGATGTGGCAGTTTTTCCCAATCGTACCGCGGCCGCCGACGACCACGTTCATATCGATCATCGTGCCTTCGCCGATCACTGCACCGATGTTAATGACCGCTCCCATCATGATAACCGCGTTTTTCCCGATTTCCACCTGCTCACGAATGATGGCGCCCGGTTCGATCCGCGCCTCGATATTTTTCAGGTCAAGCAGCGGAATGGCGGAGTTGCGCCGGTCGTTTTCCACCACGTAATCTTCGATTTTGTCTTTGTTGGCTTCAAGGACGGGCTGTACTTCCTTCCAATCCCCGAACAATACGCCTACGTTGCCGTTAAAGAACGTTTTCACGTTCGGGCCGAAGTCGATCTGATCCAGATGCCCCTTGATATGCACTTTGACGGGCGTTTTTTTCTCACTGTTGGCGATGAATTGGATAATCTGATGTGCATCCATCATTTCCATTCCGTTATGTCACCTGTCCTTTTTTGCTGATATCCGGTATATGACCGCAAAAGTCCTTTTACCAGTATACCACACTCCATTTGACGGACAAAGGTGGAATAGTTGATCCAACAGTGAATGGATTGATGATCTTTTTGAAGTCTATTCTTTCACGGAAACGGGTATCTCTGTGAGGTATGAGGGCACGGTTATGGGTTCACCCACTCTCGGGCCTTGGGGATGGTGGAAGATGCTTGGGGTCACGTTCACCGACTTGCGACAATCTACGGTAACTGAAAGCCCCCATCCTGTTCTCGCATATGGAGCTTGCCACTTGACAAATGAACGAAACGCTTTGTGCCCGGGAGGATATGACCGTGGTCAACTGGGCGATGTGAGCATTGTGAAATGAGCAATACTGGAAGTTGGCCGATGCGTGTGGTTCGTCGCAAAGAATCGCCATAGCTTTGCACAAAATCGGAAACCGTTTTGATGAAAGAGGTTATTGATTCAAACGGTCTTGATATAAGTCAATATACAGTTGCTGATTTGAACCCAGTACCATGTAGTTGACATCTTTGGGGGTCAATTTGCGCTTATTCAACTCTTTTTCTAACCACTCCATCGTCAAATTTCTTGTGGTCAAATTTTCAAAAATGATTTCTCCGTCTACAATCAATTCTGTAGGAGATGAACTGTTCGATGTTTGAAGCGATAAGTCTTTACGAGTGACTGGAAGATACATTGATTTTTTTAAAACTGATAATTCCCCGTCCGGTTCTATTATCGCGCATTCTACTTCATTGATATCAAAGATGTCTTTTCTTCTTAAACATTGACTTAATACTTCCAGGCTCATATTAATTTTGGATAGATTTTTTTCAAGAATTTTTCCTTTATCGATGAGGATAACCGGTTCTCCGATAATCCATCTTTTTACAGCGCGGTTTTTTAAAGCGAGATATGACAACAGAACAGCAAGGGCACTAAATAATACAACAGAAACCGTTAAATTAAAAGCACTTAGTTTATAATCAAAGGCAAGATTCCCTGCAATCGATCCTATTGTGATACTCGAGAGATAGTGTAAGTAAGTTAAACGGGAAATGGATTGTCTTCCAATAATATGAGTGCTTATGATGAGTAAAAAAACGGAGAATATCGTTCTTATAATGGTTTCTATAAAGTCAGACATCATGTTCCTCCTGATAAAGGGAATTTTTGTTTGGTGTTTTTTACTATTGTCGCCAAAATGGGATTGGAATTAACCGCATGCTAAATGACTGGCTGATTTCTCATCAAATGACTGAATAGCGTGACATAATCGTGTATCATGTTGGTCAACCCGTTTGTTTTACGGTCGAATCAGTGAAATCATTCCGGGAGGGACAGATGTCGAATCGAAAAATAGAGAGCCGTTGACCACCGCTTGATGAAAACCATCTGTTGGTTTGAAAGCGGAAGTAGTCAACGGCTCCCGTTTGTAAGAATACAATTATCCCTTCAACACAAAACGGTTCCCGTCCGGGTCCTCAAATTGAACGAAGGTACCCCATTGCATCTTTTTGGGCTCGTCTAAAAACTTGACGCCATTGGCGGAGAGTCGCTCGTACGTTCCTTGGATGTCCTCACATTCAAACACGATAGAAGGTTTCAGTTCCTCCCAGTTGGGCATCATCGATTTCGGGTACAGTACCAGTCTGGTTTGAACGTTTTCTGGTCCGACTTCGATCCATCTTCCTTGTGGCCCCATCGGTTGATCGCGATATACTTTGAATCCGATTTTCTCGGTCCAAAATTGAAGTGCTGCATCCTGATCTTCCACATAGATGGCTACTGTGGCAATTTGTTTGATCATGCTCTTACCCACCTTTCAATATTCTCTTCATTTCTTACATTAGCACATGTGGTCCCGCTCATCTTGTACAAAAACGACATCTCCATTGTTTCCCGGGATGTTCAAATTCATAATCCATTGTTGAAACTGCCGCGGGGTCATGCCGATGCCGTTTTTGAAGGCTCTGGAAAAATGGGCGTAATCGTATTGACACTCCACACGGCTAAAGCCGTGGGATTCTTGAGTGGTTAACGCCCTCAGTCCATTTCTGTTTCGGGCAACCCTCAAGCTAGGGCTGTGTCATCAGCCCATCCCACCCGGTTAGCACGTACCCGGATGGGCGGCACACCTGTTACCAGTGTGCTAGGCTACTAACCCTGAAATGGCTTTGGCGATGTTGATCGCCCCATTCAGATCAGCGTGGATGGTGTATCCGCACTGTTTG
>NZ_JANRHH010000044.1 GCF_030433435.1 Polycladomyces subterraneus | reverse complement strand
GCCAAAGCCATTTCAGGGTTAGTAGCCTAGCACACTGGTAACAGGTGTGCCGCCCATCCGGGTACGTGCTAACCGGGTGGGATGGGCTGATGACACAGCCCTAGCTTGAGGGTTGCCCGAAACAGAAATGGACTGAGGGCGTTAACCACTCAAGAATCCCACGGCTTTAGCCGTGTGGAGTGTCAAAGTCGGCATTTTCATCATGAAGATCATCCATTTGAGGAGGGAACCTCGTGAAAGGGTTTGAACACCTGGAACAGGAAATCGCGCAATGGAAGGAAGAAGGAGTATTTCGTCCGCTGACGGAGCTGGAGTCGGATCAGGGTTCCAGGGTGATCATTCGCGGAAAAGAAGTGATTCAGCTCTCTTCTAACAACTATCTCGGTCTGACCACGCACCCCCGTTTGAAACAGGCGGCACTCGAAGGGGTGGAACGCTTTGGTGCGGGGACCGGTTCGGTGCGGACCATTGCCGGTACGTTTTCCATGCACGAAGAATTTGAGAAGCGGCTGGCCGAATTCAAACATACGGAAGCGGCATTGGTGTTCCAATCCGGCTTCACGGCCAACGTCGGGGTGATTTCGTCCATCCTGACCGAAGAAGACGTGGTGATCAGTGATGCGCTCAACCATGCCAGTATTATCGATGGCATCCGTCTGACCAAGGCGCAGCGCAGGATTTATCGTCACGCCGACTTAGATGATCTGGAAGCGGCGCTGAAGGAAACGCAATCAGCGCGCAAGCGACTGATTGTCACCGATGGTGTGTTCAGCATGGATGGCGATATCGCGCCGCTCCCGGACATCGTTGAGCTGGCTGAAAAGTATGATGCGCTGGTCATGGTGGACGATGCGCACGCCAGCGGTGTATTGGGCAAAAACGGTCGCGGAACAGTGGACCATTTCGGTCTGCACGGACGGGTTCATATCCAAGTGGGAACGCTGTCCAAAGCGATCGGGGTGTTGGGCGGTTATGTGGCCGGTCCGAAAGTATTGCGAGACTACCTCATTCACCGGGCACGCCCGTTCCTGTTCAGCACCTCCCACCCGCCGGCTGTCACCGCGGCTTGTCAGGCGGCGTTGGATGTCCTGCTGGAAGAACCCGAATTGATCGACCGACTGTGGGACAACACCCGTTTCTTCAAACAAGGGTTGGAATCGCTTGGCTTCAACACCGGCAAGAGCGAGACACCGATCACACCGGTCATCGTTGGTGAAGGGGCGAAAGCGATGGCGTTGTCTGACGCGTTATTCGAAGAGGGCGTCTATGCACAGGGCATTGCCTATCCGACTGTCCCAAAAGGCGAGGCACGTGTACGGACGATCGTGACCGCACAACATACCAAAGAAGAGCTGGAACAAGCGTTGCATGCATTTGAAAAAGCGGGCAAAAAGCTGGGGATTATCTAGGGCGTCTCTGGTAAAACCGTGAGGGAGCAAATGTTTTCCCAGGTGGAGCGACTTATCAAGTCTGGCCGAGCGAAGACACGGAAAGTGGAGGAATGAAGTCGTGAGTAACTTCCTCTAAGCGAAGGGTACTTTGCCCGCGTCTTGAGTTCCGGGTCGGATCGGCCATGACCTGCTTCCTTGCAGGGCGCAGGTGGAGCGAGCTGCGAAAGCGATTTACCAGACACTCTGGAATGTCGTGTTGTTTCGTGAATGGGAAAACGGCCACCCTTAGGTCCGAATTTCCCGTCCCCCTTGTTAGTCAATTACTTTAGCGCCTTCCGATTGATTCACGGTAGGCGCTTTTTGTTTTTAAACACATGAAAATCCCCCTGGTTGGAAACGATAACAGAAAATACCATACAGGGGTGTGAGAACATGAAGGCATTTTGCATGGTGGGAGATTGGCGAAAAACCCCCTCAATGGAACGGTTTGCGGATGGATTACGCCACGTGATGAAGGCGAATGGTTATGAATATATTGTAGAACCACGCTCGGATGTACAATTGGTGTTCAATTTCGTTGATCCGCTCCAGCCGCGTCATTTTCACCGGGAAGGAAAGGGCACCTTCGTGGTGACGGTGGCGGAGAACGACCAACCGGCATCCGACATCCTCAAAGCAGGCTACCCGATATTGGTTCGCTCACTGGGCAACATGATGATTTACTTGGATGCTTCCGGTGCAAAACCGCAAACGTATTTCATCACGTTGGAACAAGGATGTTATCCCGTAAGAGCAGATGATAACGAAGAGCGCTTTTACCAACGCGTGTTTGAACGTTTACGACCGCTGGCAACGGCCAAGTTGGTGATTGACAACCGGTTTGATCCGGATTTGCCGGAAGAATTGTGGCAGGGCGACCAGGTGACGGAAGGGATCAATAGGGCCGGAAAATGGTTGGACGGCATGAACCTGCTACCCACACCGTTTCCGCTCGAAGAATTGGTGTCTCCCCGTGAGTTGCGCCACATCAAGCGTTTGTACGGTATCGGCGGTCTCAGCTACGGCAATCTCAGTGCGCGAAAAGATCAAAATTCCTTCTGGATGAGTGCCAGTGGAGTCAATAAGGCGAATCTGGAGAGAGTGGGACAAGATATCCTGCTCATCAAAGGGTATGATGACAAAAACCAGGCGATGGAGATCAGTGTGCCGCCCCATGTAAAACCGCGTCGGGCATCCGTGGATGCGATTGAACATTGGATGATTTATACGGAACATCCTCAAGTTGGGGCGATTGTACACATTCATGCATGGATGGACGGTGTTCCCTCTACCGAAATCAATTATCCCTGTGGAACACTGGAGCTGGCCGAGGCGGTGGCGGAACACATCCGTCGCGCGGATGATCCTTCCCGTGCGGTGGTGGGGCTGAAAAATCACGGGTTAACGATCACGGGAAGGGATTTGGAAGACATTTTCGAACGGATCGACGGTAAGATCATTCCGCAGGTGCCGATGTCGTGAGGAGGAGAGGATCATGAGCGGGCGAATCGTATTGGTCACGGGGGCCACCGGCGGCATCGGGCGAGAAATCGTCCACCGATTGGCGGCACGGGGTGACCGACCGCTGTTGGTGGGCAGAAATGAAGCGACATTGCAAACGTTGGTACAGGAGGTGCCGGGCGGAGAGGCGATGGTGTGCGATGTGACAAAGCGGAATCAGGTTGAACGGCTCGTTGAGGATGTGATCAGCCGTTATGGCCGATTAGACGTCTTGATCAACAACGCGGGATACGGCCGCTTCGGTGGCGCGTTGGAGGTACCCATCGAAGAGTACGCCGGTATGATGGAGGCCAACTATCTGGGAGCAGTTCATATGAGCTTGGCTTTTCTGCCTCATATGTTGCAAAGTGGAGCAGGCCGCATCGTCAACATCGCTTCCATTGCAGGGTTGACGGGTGCTCCCAATCTGGCAGGATATTGTGCCTCCAAGTTTGCACTGCTCGGGTTTTCGGAATCGCTTCAAATGGAATTCGCGCCGCGGATTCAAGTGAGTGTGCTTTGTCCGGGGCCGGTAGATACGCCGTTCTTCCGTGGCGTGTCTCCGTTCCGTTATTTTCCGTCTCCGATCGCTCGCCGGACATTGCCGCCATCCGTGGTGGCCGAGCACACGCTTCGCTTGATCGATCGCCCCGGGATCAAAGTGATCCCCCGGTCGCTGGGCATGGCCATCCGTCTGCGTCGCTGGTTTCCCCGGATGGCCGTACGCTTGACGGGTCACCTGTACCATACGCTCCGGAAACAAAAGTCCGTATCCGCCGTCTCCTCTTCACCGGGAAGGAGTGAATCCTGACGTGTACATCATGATCGTCAACCCTGTCTCGGGCAACGGGAGAGGACGGAAAGTATGGAAACGTGTACGCCCGTTGTTGAAGCAGGCAGGGCTCCCGTATCGTGTTTATTTTACCACCGGTCGTGGTCACGCGACCGTACTGTCCCGTCAAGCGGTGGAATCTCCTCAAGTGGAAGCGGTGGTGGCCATAGGCGGTGATGGAACGGTTCACGAGGTGGGCAACGCATTGGTAGGGACGAATGTCCCGCTCGGCTATCTTCCGGCTGGTTCAGGAAATGACTTTGCAGTCGCCCATCGCATTCCCCTTGACCCACAGAAAGCGTGGGAGCGCGTATTGCACGGCAGGAGCCGTGCGGTAGACACGGCCCGGATCGGGGAACGCTTTATGATCGGTTTCATGGGGATCGGTTTTGATGCCGCGGTGGCCAAACGGGTGAATGAATCCCGCTGGAAACGCTTCGGGAAGTTTGTCTATGCGGGTGGTGTGTTGAGAGAGTGGTCGCGATTTCATCCTGTGAATGTACAGATCACGATGGACGGCAATTTGTACGATCTGGATCGGGTGTGGTTGATTGCGGCGACCCATATTCCCAACTATGCGGGAGGAATGCAGATTTGTCCGGGAGCAGAAGATGACGACGGTCAGTTGGACATCTGTTGCGTAAGGGATATCTCCCGTCGCACCTTTTTGCGTTTGTTTCCCTCGGTATATCGTGGAACTCATGTGGACCAGCCGTTTATCCAGTTTCAACGTGCCAGGCAGTTCACAGTCTCCTCAGAAACGCCGCTCCTGGTTCACGCGGACGGTGAGGTCATCGGCCAAACCCCGATTACGGTAACAGTATTACCGCGGTCGTTGCAAGTACTATAAGCGTGATCAACGAATTCACGTTTGTGACGGTATTCATCCCATTCACGAACGTCCGTTTTTCGCCTACTCATGATGGATTCAATCGTGTATGATATCAAACCTAATGGGAATATGGCGGATGATGGTTCGACCAATCAGAGTCTCAAACAACCATCTGAATTTTATCTCCTTGACAAAGGAATTGAGATTGATTTTGTGTCCTGCGCTTTCACTGGTTTTTGAGCAGAAAATGTCCGCTGAGTGTATTTAGCGGAGATAAGAGGGCTTTGCTCGTTATTCCCTACACGATGAAACACGAAGTTTACACAAAAAAGGAGGGAATTGTTGCCGTGCCACTCATCGAAATATTTTATAGATTTCTTCTATTGCATATTCAAAGCTGCCATCAGAATTTAATACAATCCCCTGCCGTATCCTCTCGTAAAAAGTAGTTCTACGAGCTCTTCGAGCAATGTTGACGTAATGATTGAACCAACTTAACTCAGCACCTTGTTCCTGGTCGATACTTAATGGATTAAGACTCCGATAGGGCTTCCCCTCTGCTTGCCTTTGTATCCTGCGAGAGAGAATATCCGATCGGGGAGCGACCACTAATATAAACCCCAATTTAGTTACTGTTTGCGCCAGTAATTTGACCAGTTTACGATCAATACCGCTTTGGTAGGGTTCAGACAGATCCTCAACCGTTTTTTGTTGGCGTGCCAGAGATGTACTAAAATTCACCTGAACGCCATAGTGTACATCTAAAACAACGCGTTTGTATTCTGGAATGACTTCATTCAACAATATATTTGTGGCATCTTTGATTAATATGTCGTAATGGTCGGGAATGACAGACCTATCTAGCCCCTTTCGCACACCTGCCTCTAGTAACGCCCACTTGAGTTTGTATCTCTTCATGCCGAATTTTTCCTCTAGAATTGTGGTAATCTCAGTTTTACCAGCAGCTGATGCACCGCCGACAAAACAGACTTCACCGTTCAAACCGTTGTCTCCTTCCTTCCAATAATTCAATCAACTCTTGAGGGTACCTCTAAATGTCCGGCCTTCGTTTTTTTGCAAGGAGTGTCTCAATAAACTCTATTTTTAATTATAAAGTTCACAATCAATACCTAACGTTCGATTTACGATGAACTCTTATTTCTTATCTGGAAACTGGTGGATCTCTTTTTTGAGGATATTGGAATGATTCTTATAAAATAACTTTAAGTGTTTTATATTTGCTTGGTGGTATCGACTATGGTCCGCAATATGCCAAATGCCCCAACGTATAGTAGCTTCTGCACCATTTTCATAATATACACGCCGGTTTAAATCAGCATCTGTCAATCACACAAACAGATTCACATCTGTTGGACTTGGTCATATTCATGCAACAGCTGTTCTAATGATACGCCCCTAACCAACGGAATACGTCCATGCTCGTCAAACATGGGCCCGTATATTTGTTTATGCTCTTCACTAATAGTTTCTCCTTTAAAACAATAAACCCAATTCAGATCCACTACGGCAAGATGTCTGAGTAGTTGGGCTGTACTGTATAAATCTCCATTTGGCCCTCTATAATCAATTTCTTCCTGAGTCATGTTCCTAACTAGTTCTTTAAGACGAAGATATGTATCAGATACAGTTGCATGTAGGAGACCAACAATGTGATCCATTTTGTTATTAGGTCTAAGATCAAATAGCATCGGAAGTTTCGTCCTTTCAAGAGTAGTCTAGGGTATCTCATATTTTATTATATCGCTATCCTTAAGTTCCGAGTTTAAATCGGGACGGGTACCGACTTCTTTTCAAAGCCGGTTTATTCGATATAGACTGACTGCTAAGGCTCCAACATCTCCAGCACCACATTCTGTTGCCGAGCCGTCGTCAAGCGATCCGCCATATTGGGCGTTTCTGGTATACCCCTTGGGGATATGATAATAGTTGGTAAGACTATTCACCATAGAACATCAAATAAAGGAGGAATGGATGATGCCAAACACAAAACGTATACTGATGGTGGTTACCAACCACACCAAAATCACAGATGATCATAAAAGCGGTCTTTGGTTGGAGGAGTTTGCTGTCCCCTATAATGTCTTTAAAGAAAAAGGCTATGATGTGAAAGTGACCAGTATTAAAGGTGGGGAAGTTCCGCTTGATCCCAAGAGTGTTCCGGAAGAAAAGAAACCCGAATGGGAAGCGGCAGAAGAGGAATTAAAAAACACCACCCAATTAAGCAAGGATGATGCAAAGGGATTTGATGCGGTTTTTCTCCCGGGAGGACACGGTACCATGTTTGATTTTCCCGAAAACGAGACCTTACAATACGTATTGCAGCAATTTGCAGAGGATGGCAAAGTGGTCGGGGCTGTTTGTCATGGTCCATCCGGTCTGGTAAATGTCACATATAAGGACGGAACACCATTGGTTAAAGGCAAAAATGTCACTTGCTTTACCAATGAAGAAGAAAGAGAGACGGGATTGGCCCAGCATATGCCGTTTTTGCTTGAATCCAAACTGCGAGAAAAAGGCGGGAAATTTGTCTGTGGTGAAAAATGGACAGACTTCTCTGTTCGCGATGGAAATTTAGTAACAGGGCAAAATCCGATGTCCAGCAAAAGCACAGCAGAGAAAGTGATTGATGCGATAGAAAATCCAGCATAGATCAAGACAAGGAAGTAAGCTCCACCCCCGGAAGGTTGATCCCACCGGGGGTTTTTTGATACCTCTAGTAGAGGTTCTTTTTTGTCTCTAAACACTCGTAACAGAAATGAGTTCGTTTTTGAGACTAATAGTCTACTATGGTCAGGTATAATGTCGAACCCAAAGAAAATACCCAGCCTTTGCTGGGCCTAGAGCAGGCACCAAAAGGTGCCTGCTCTATTCTTAAATCGAGTGGCTTAATAAACGGTCTTTAAGGGGGTATATGATATTGCGAACCAATCGGTGAAAAGTGTGATCCTCCTAAATACCACCGTTAAAAAACGCCGCCGACTCATTGGTGGCGCCACCGGGGCGGACGTTTTTGCAGGAAGGCGCACATCCCTTCTTGGGCATCCATCGCCGTGGCGTTCAGAGACATCACTTCCTTGGCGTAAGCATAGGCCTGAGGTTGCGGCATCTCCAGCTGCCGGTAGAAGGCCTGCTTCCCAATCCCCACTGTAAAGGAGCTGGCTGCAGCAATCTTAGCGGCCAGTTCCCGGGTTTCCTCTTCCAGCCGGTCCGCAGGGACCACCCTATTAATCAATCCCACTTCCAAGGCCTCACGGGCGGAGATTGGTTCACCGGTCAACAGCATCTCCATCGCTTTCTTCCGTCCCACAGCGCGGCTCAAGGCCACCATCGGCGTGGAACAGAACAACCCGATCTTCACTCCCGGCGTGGCGAAACGGGCTTCTTCTGAAGCGACCGCCAAATCGCAGGTGGCTACCAGCTGGCAGCCGGCCGCAGTGGCCATTCCGTGCACCTGGGCAATGACCGGTTGTGGGATGGATTGGATTGTTTCCATCAGCTCCGTGCACACGTCGAACAGCCGCCGGTAAAAGGATGCATCCCGGTCGACCATTTCGCTCAAGTCGTGCCCTGCGCAAAAGGCTGGCCCCTCCCCTTTCAGAAGGACGACGGCCACTTCCTTGCTACGTCCCACGGAACGAAGGAAGTCTATCAACTCCTCCATGTGTTCTTCAGAAAGAGCGTTCCGCCGCTCGGGGCGGTTCATTACGACGACAGCCACTCTCCCTTCAGTTTGAGTACGGATATGATGATAGCTTTTCGCCCGCACTATGCTCACGAGAATCCCCCCTGGTTTGCGAGTTGGGCCTCTTTTTCAGCCCGCGCCTGTTCCCGCAGTTTAAACTTCTGCACCTTACCCGTCGACGTCTTTGGCAGGGGACCGAATGCCACTTCTTTCGGACATTTGTAATGGGCCAGCCGTTCCCGGGTAAAGGCGATAACCTCTTCTTCCGTTAGCTGGGCCCCGGGCCGGAGGGTGACAAAGGCCTTCGGCACCTCTCCCCAGTACGGATCGGGGACGCCCACCACCGCCGCTTCCAGAATATCCGGGTGCTGATACAGAACACGCTCTACCTCGATCGTGGAGATGTTGACCCCTCCGCTGATGATGATATCCTTCTTCCGGTCTTTCAGCTCGATATACCCATCGGGATGCATCACAGCCAAGTCACCGGAGTGGAACCATCCACCCCGGAAGGCCTCCGCTGTCGCCTCTTCGTCTCGGAAGTACCCCTTCATGACGTTGTTTCCCCGCATGATTACTTCGCCCACAGTCTCCCCATCCGCGGGGATGTCCTCCATGTTTTCGTCCACCACCCGGAGTTCCGGTGCATGGATGTAACCGACCCCTTGCCGACCCTTGAGCAGGGCCCGTCTCTTCGAGTCTTCGCCGTTCCACTCCTCCTTCCACTCGCAAACCGTGTGGGGGCCGTAGGTTTCTGTAAGACCGTATACATGGATAACCTGAGCCCCCATCCCTTCCGCCCGCTCAATCACCGCCGGAGGCGGCGGGGATGCCGCCGTTACGATACGCAGCGGCCGGGGGAAGCGGTAGCCGGAAGGAGCATCGGCGGTCATCTTGATGATCACCGTGGGAGCGGCGCACAGATGAGTCACCATTTCTTTCTCGATAAGGCGGAAGATGTCCTCGGACCGCACCTTCGGCAGACAGACGTGAAGCGCCCCCACTCCGGTGACGGCCCAGGGATAGCACCAACCGTTGCAGTGATACATCGGCAGGGTGTGTAGGTAGACACTGGAAGCGTTCAACCCTGCCTCCACGATCTCTCCCATCGCGTTGAGATAGGCTCCTCGGTGTGTGTACATCACCCCCTTGGGGCGACCTGTCGTACCGCTGGTGTAGTTGATGCTGATGGTCTGGTCCTCGTCATCCACCATGTAGACGAAAGGATCGCCACTTCCATCCTCCAGGAAGGCTTCATAAGTTCGACCCGTCGCCAACGCCCCTTGCTCCCTCGGACCGGTCCAGATCACCTGCTCCAAGTGTTCCAACTCGTTCCACACCGGCTCCAGGAGGTGACCCAACTCCCCATGGAGGATTATGGCTTTGGCTTCGGAGTGCTGGAGAATGTACTTCACCTCTTCAGAAGAGAGTAGCCGGTTGATCGGCACCAGCACGGCTCCAATCTGGGGGACGGCGAAATAGGCCTCCAGGAACTCTACAGTGTTGGGAGACAACACCGCTACCCGGTCTCCCTTTCCAATCCCCGCCTTGCGCAGGGCACTAGCCAACCGATAGACGCGGGAACCAAACTCCGCGTAGGTGAAACGGCGTTCCCCGTCGACGACAGCCGTTTTTTCTGGAAAAGCGTGCAAGGCTCTCTCCAGAAACATAATTGGGGTTAAGAGGGAACGATGAACTGGAAGACCCTTCCATTGTGCTTTGGACCACACTTTTTGGAACAACGGTTTCTCCATGGCCTCCCCTCCTCCAATCTTTTCGTCCAATTATACCAAAAGTTCAGTCTAATTTCAGCGTGATCAAAAGGGTGGCGCAAACAGAAGCAGTCAGTACTGCCGACAGTGACCGGGTCCAGGCACGATCGAAGCCAGTAGCCTTTCTCGGCGGGATGGCGTTTTTATAGCGATAGGATGTAGCAGATTTTAATGTTCTCCTCCCGGCGGGGAAGGGGAGAGGGGGAACCCTCGCTTTTTTGTGTGAGGATGTGATCAACGCGACTCAACTTTTCATCGCTTTACATAACACTTTGGCGGGAAAATACCCTCAAAAGAAAAAACGGACGCCTCAGAGGCCAACTTTCTGATGTTAATTTTGTTAAATATATCACATATTGTATATAGGATGTAGAAGATAAGATTTGAATAACAGCACGATATAAGAAAATCACTGTCATAATATCGTCACTTATTTTGTGTAATTTATCACAAATTGTTTTGCAATCCTTTTATATACTGAAAATGCAAGGGCTCCACTAATCTAAGGGTGTTGGGAAGAGATGAAACCGTCTCCTATCTGCCCACCTTGTCCACCCTCACCATCTCGGCGCGGAAACCGCGCTTTTTTTTTTTTTTTTTTTTTGATATGGCCCTAAACGTTCTTCGGACCATTGAAAGTGGGATCTATGACGCATTTCTGTTGCATAACATATCATTATTTTATATACTGTTATATAACATACAAGCCCTCGCATAGCACCAAAAGGGGGGATCCACGATAACAAAATTTCCTCGAGTTCTGACAGTTGGTTTGAAACTTACTGACGAAGAAATCAAGGTGTTGGATCAACTGGTAGAGAAAAAAGGTGAAACTATTTCGCGGTTTGTGACGAAATTGGTGCTTAAGTCGATTGAGAAGGAAAAAGATGAAGAAGCTCGCCGGACCATGTGCCCTGCGCACCAAAACCCTCAAAGGATCAACGATAGGGTTTTAGACTCAATAGCATTTGAAGACGAACAACAGCTATGGTTGCGATATTTGTGTGGAGCTGGTGGTGATCAGTGGACGAACGTTAGTATGGGTGATTCCAAATCAAATAGTGGCTCGAGTCATTAAGGATCGATCCTCTGGTGTATATAGGAAAAAGTCAACTCAACCCTTGTTTCATTTGTATACAGTGAAAATTCCATGTATACAAGGGTTTTGAGCGTATACAAGAGGCAGAGAGAGCATCCGTCGGTGCTGGTTGATTTACTCCGTTTCCCATCTCTTGATGTAACAACGAAATGATACAATAAAACCAGAATCCCCCGTACATACGAAAGGTAGGGGGATTATTGTGTTTATTGAGCCAATGTGCTTACACAATTAATCCGATCGACTTTTTGATGATGATCATCGCTGAACCGAAGATGGACGGTTTTCGACTGATCCTTTCTACCGTGGACGGAATACGGGCGTACACACGGCATGGGAACGAGGTGACGGGTCGGTTTCCTGACTTAATCTGTCATCGGTGCGTCGGGGGCGGTACTGGATGGCGAGTTGATCGTAACTGGCGATGGCGGCCGTCCAAATTTTTGTAGCAGTTATGAGACGATTGCAGGCAAAGAAGTTGTTTACTCCAAAATGGATATTTACTGCAGATGCTGGACGTGATCCAGGCGGACCATCAATTATTAATCTGCACGTACAGCATCGATGAGATATCTCGCAGCGGAAACGACCGGAAGCGCTGACGGAGTGGGACGGTCTGTTGTCCCGACTCCGCTTTGAACTTATCCAAACACCCAATAGGCCGGATGGGGGCAATTAATCCTGTACAATTCCAGGCTTCATCACCTTTTAGATGTTGAAAAAGATGACTGTCTGGTAGGTGTTGATCAGGTAGTCAAGTGTCTGTACACTTGCCTTTTTCATCTTCAGCAATGGATTTAGTATCCCAATCAGATTTTCGTTTTTCCTGGCAATCAAAACATAAAATCTTGCCCTCATCCACGATCCCGTTCAAAAAACCATCGGTGCAATAGACATCTTTCGCGCAACATACACACGGCCCTACTAGTTCTCTCATCATTAATTCATCTCCTATTCAGTAATGAAAGAAAATCTGCGCGAGCGTCAGCTTGATCGGAAAAAATGCCGCAAACCGAAGAAGTTGAAGTGGACGCGGTTGCTAAACCTCATAGGGAAATAACATCAATACGATTATCATGAACATGGAGACAGTCGTAAGGATAGCGAGAAAGCGAACTTTTCGCATCCATGGTTCAAGTTCATATTGACCGGGGGACTTGAGAAAATGACGGATGTGATAGCCAAACAACCCACCGAAAGCACCGATCGCCACATATGTGAGTGCCACAAGAATCGTCCACCGGGTGGAATATTCTCCTTGCGTGTATAAGTAACCGCCCGTAAACAATTGAACGACGAGAATCCATTGTGTGATAAAGTTCATCCGGTACAATACTTGGAGAACGGATCTTTTTTGAATAAACATTTTTTGCAATAAAAAGGGCAATAAGAGGTAGAATCCCATTCCAATCGCCCCTAGAACGTGAAAAAATAAATTGATCTTTACCAAAATCGTTTCCCCCTTCTCAAAATAGATTTATCCATCTTTAAATTTATTTCCAACACTTCATTTTCTGAGCCGGGGAAAACCCCGTCTTTTCCCAAAATTTTGGCCTCTGACGGATCCAAAATCAAAAAGACAGTCCATCCCCATCTCCTCCTGATCAATCCGTATTTTCGTACTGACAGTCAGCTCGTTGTTGGACGAAGAGTCAACAGGTAATCAACCACCTTTTTAGCGATTCTGCCTATGAAAGGTTAATTCCCGTCCTCATTACGATCCAACCGAGATCCGTACCAACAATTGTTCGTCCCACATCTATGCGGGAAGATGAACGGGATGACGGGAAGATTAGTAAATCATCAACCTCCAGGGTCTCCAGCTCCTTAACAGTTGTTGTTGATCCATTCTGTGCCTGCCTCCGTCTGCACGTATCTTCATGGTAACTGATCACAGGCGATACCGTCATGATCCAAATCCTGCTTGTATGGATCGCCAGGTTGATGGGATTCAAAGAATCGTTGCGCTTCTTTTTGTGTTTTTAAATCTGTACAATCTACGTCACCGGTGGTTTTTTTTACCGGCGCAGGAGGTGTACTTTCACACCATTTTCCGGGGGCAAAACCGTTAACAGTGACGTAACCGGGGCATTTCCAGATACCAATGTGCTTTGTTCGGGCGACGTTCTCCGTTTTCCGAAACTCAGCAAGGTGTCGACGCTTTCGCCTATGTAGCCAACGCGGGCAAGGCCTTGTTTCAGCAATTCCTCTTGAACGCTCTTTCCGTCAGCATATACATAAGCAAGCATGCGACCATATTTATCACGCTTTTCAACGTCAAACTCCAAGGTGATGTGCTTTGCATGGGTCAGTAGGTTTTTGGTGAATGCACTTGCTTCAGAGCCCAGTGGTTGCTTTCCTTTTTACGGGTGGTGCGTCTCAGGAGTGTCTACGAGAAGGAACCTTACTGTCTCAACTTTCCCATTGATCTTAAATATTGTGGTGTCACCGTCCACTACCTTCACAAATTGAGCCGGTTGGAACTGTTTGGGATTCCAAACGGGATCAGCTTTTTGATCAACACAGCCAGTCAAAACGAGCATGACCAACAATATCAAGGTAAATAATTTCTTCATTCCACAGCCCTCCCTCTCTACGATTTCTTTTTGGTGTTGATGGGGTTGTAAGGAATTACTGCTCATAAAAACGAACGTATATTCCCATAATATAATTATGGGGTGGTTCAAGTGAAGTGGTTGGATCGCTGTAACAAACTATGGATTGAACAAAGGATTATCCTGCCGGAGCATGAGGTGCTAATTCACGATCTAGAGAGGAAGCAGAAGGTGTTTCAGCCGCCGGAGTTGTGAAGATCAACATTAAAGGATGTGGGGAATGAATGAAACCTGAGGGAGCTTACACGAGAGGTTTTTTTGAGGGGCCTGACAACACCTCATTGTCGTTTATTGACTACGGAGGTGACGGACTGCCTCTTCTGGCATTGCACGGCCACATGAATGAGGGGCGTTTCGTGCAAGGTCTGGCCGATGCGATCCGCGATGACTACCGCGTGATCGCGCTGGATCAGCGGGGGCACGGTGAATCCAGTCGGCCGTCTAGCTTCGCCAATGACCGGTATGTCGACGACGCGTTAGCACTGCTGGATTATCTGGGTGTGCAGAAAGCCGTAGTTCTCGGTCACTCACTCGGCGGCGTGGTCGCTTACCGATTAGCGGCTAGTCGACCCGAACGAGTTCTCGCTCTTATCGTTGTAGATATCGGTGCGGTTGTTGACAATGACCTGACGTTTGTGGCTAGCTGGCCACACAGAGCGCCAACGCAGGAGGAGCTAATTGCGGCTTTGGGTCACTTGGGGCCGGCTCACGCGTATTCAATGCGTCAGTACGAATATGGTTGGGGATTGCCTTTCGTAGCAGAAGACATGATCATTTCGCAGCGTGAACTGAATGGTGACTACTGGAACGACTGGTTAGCCTCCAGGGTTCCGGCTTTGCTCCTACACGGAACGCAAAGCAAAGTCCTTTCATATGAACATGCGGAAGAAATGGCTCGTAAGAGACCGAATACAACCCTCGTTCAAATCAATGCCGGTCATGCGATATATTACGACAATCCTGATAGGTACGTGGCGGAGATCCAAAATTTTCTCAAGAGCGTCGGTCAGACGCTATAGCAACATCGAGAAATGGTCGTTTATGCTTAGAATGACGCGTCGCCACAAAACCCGTAAAGGAGCATGTATATGAGAAAAGTTATAATGTTCAATAGGATTTCTATTGATGGCTTTTTTGCTGGACTCAACGGAGAAATTGATTGGTTTGTAAATGACACCGAGGTTGATAAAGCGTTGCATGAAATGATGCAACCCGACACTATTTTATTTGGCAAAGTAACCTATCAGATGTTTGAAAGTTTTTGGCCACATGTAGCGACCGATCCAAATGCTCCCCAAGAGGCCCGGATTCTGGCCAACGAATTAAATCAGATGACCAAAGTGGTTTTTTCAAAAACCCTGAAAGAAGTTACTTGGGAGAATTCCAAACTTGTTAAAGGTGATGTTACAAATGAAGTAAGCAGGTTAAAACAAGGGGAAGGTCCTGATATCGTAATATTTGGCAGCGGTACGATTGTACAGCAGCTTGCGGATGAAGGGTTAATTGACGAATATTTGAGTGCGTAACTCCGGTTGTTTTAGAAAAATGGGGGAGCGCGAGGGGGCTGTAATCCCCCTCAATTTATTGAGGGGATACACGGACCCCCTCGCATTTTTATAGATTGACAATTCCTTTATATTGATATTACCATAATGGTATGAAA
>NZ_JANRHH010000043.1 GCF_030433435.1 Polycladomyces subterraneus | reverse complement strand
TAGGACGCTGCCAGGCAGGTCGGACGAAAACAGCTCACCATAACGGTGAGCTGTTTTTTTGTTTGCGGAGGAATGAACAAACATTTGATCAGTTGAGACGGGATCGTATATGATAGACGACAAATTCGATTGACGAGTGTATGATCTGTCGTTGAACGGACTGATTGACCCTTTCATCGAAGAAGCCGTTTTTCCTGACGTACCGGTTGTATCCGCTGAGGGATACTCCGAAAAACACGAACAGAAAATATGAATGGTCAATTAAATGTTCGTATTTCCATTGACTCCAGTTTGTGCGGAATGTTAAACTGATACTGCATGTGATTTTTCTCATATATGCTCGGGAATATGGCTCGAGTGTCTCTACCCGGAAACCGTAAATTTCCGGACTATGGGAAAAATCTTCCTTCGGTGTGTCCTCCGAACGGCAGATTTTTCCTGGGGGAATATCTGCGTTCGGATTTTTTCTTGGATAGATTCTCGATGTAGAGGAGTTGTGCCATGAATCAACCACGTGTCGGCGTAATCATGGGAAGCACGTCGGATTGGCCCACAATGAAGCGGGCTTGCGAAGTATTGGAGGAATTGGACATCCCCTATGAGGCACGTGTCGTTTCCGCGCATCGGACGCCGGATGAGATGTTTGCCTATGCGGAAGAGGCGGAGGAGCGCGGAATCGAGGTGATCATTGCTGGGGCGGGCGGTGCGGCCCATTTGCCGGGAATGGTCGCGTCTAAAACGGTATTGCCTGTGATTGGTGTCCCAGTCAAATCTTCGTCACTGAACGGTTTGGATTCCCTGTTGTCGATCGTCCAGATGCCGGGCGGCGTACCAGTGGCAACCGTGGCGATCGGGGAGAGCGGCGCGGTGAACGCCGGTTTGCTCGCGGCGGAAATGCTGGGAATAGGGGACCCTAACATTCGAGAACGCTTAAAACAACGGCGGATTCGGATCCGTCAACAAGTCATCGAATCAGGTGAGCTGACATGATGGAACTGCAAGTCAAACCGCCAACCGTATTGTTGCCGGGAAGCACTGTGGGTATTTTGGGCGGCGGTCAATTGGGACGTATGGTGATCCTCGAGGGGCGAAAGTTGGGATATCGTTTCGTCACGCTGGATCCCTCGCCAGATTGTCCTGGCAGCCAAGTGTCAGACCACCACTTCGCCGCCGGGTATCATGATGTTCTTGCCGCAGAGCAGTTGGGCGAATGGTCGGACGTGGTTGCATACGAATTTGAAAACATCGATCCTGAAGTGGTCAAACGGTTGGAGCAAAAAGTTTTTGTCCCACAAGGCAGTCGGCTGCTGGAAATCACCCAGCATCGGATACGGGAAAAAGTGACGCTGGACGCTTGCGGCATTCCCGTCGCCGCATTTCGGGTGGTCCACGACGCGAAGCAATTGCGTGACGCCGCTGCAGAGTTGGGGTATCCGTGTGTGCTGAAGACGGTCACGGGCGGATACGACGGGAAAGGTCAGCGAATTTTGCGCGGGGTAGAAGACGTGGAGCCCGCTTGGCAGTCGCTGTCCCGTCCGTGGGAACCCTGCATTCTGGAACAGTTTGTCCCGTTTATCAAAGAATTGTCGGTGGTGGTGGCACGAAATATCCATGGCCAGATTGCCACATTCCCTGTGGTGGAAAACATTCACCGCCATCATATTTTGCACGCGACGCTGGCACCTGCGCCGGTCTACGAACGCATCGCCGCCCGTGCCGAACGGCTGGCCCGCGATGTAGCGGAGAAACTGGAAATAACGGGACTTTGCGCAGTGGAAATGTTCCTCTTGGAGGACGGACAATTGCTGGTGAACGAGTTGGCCCCGCGTCCGCACAACTCCGGACATTTTACGTACGATGCTTGCGCAACTTCGCAGTTTGAGCAGTTTCTGCGGGCGATTTGCGGGCTGCCGTTGGGCTCGCCTCGCTTGTTAACCCCGGCCGTGATGGTCAACATACTGGGGGAGCATGTGGAGCCGTTGATGCAGCGGATTCCGACCTTACCTGACAATGTGAAGGTGCATCTGTACGGGAAAAAAGAGGCGAAACCCGGACGCAAAATGGGTCACGTCACCGTATTGGGCGAGTCGCTGGCAGAAGCGTGGGGAACGGTTCAACAGCTCGGTATTTGGGAAGACGAAGACATGGTCAGGTTCGAGAACATTTAACCCTTACTGAGAACGGTGAGGGTGGAGCTTGACCTAAGGAAGGGTTAACCAATTTCCAGGTTGTTCACAAGGACGTGAGTTACGATTTTCCGTCTTCAGCTCCACACAGAACCTGCTCATTCCCGATGGGATTGAGTGGGAAATGGGGTGCACAGCCCGATCAAAACGGATCATCGAGTCGTTGTTGAAGGAGAGGGAATGCTGTGATTGAACGATACACACGACCGGAAATGAAGGAAATCTGGAACGATGAAAACCGATACCGCGCATGGCTGGAAGTGGAGATTTTGGCGTGTGAGGCCTGGGCGGAATTGGGCGTCATTCCCAAAGAGGATGTAGAGAAAATCCGGCAAAACGCCCGGATCGACATCGGACGTATTCTGGAGATTGAGCAGGATACCCGTCATGATGTGGTGGCGTTCACCCGTGCGGTCGCGGAAACGTTGGGGCCCGAATCCAAATGGGTTCATTATGGATTGACCTCCACCGATGTGGTGGACACGGCTCTTTCCTATCTGCTGCTACAAGCCAACCACATCCTGCTGAAGGATATCGATCATTTTCTCGATGTCTTGAAAAGGAAAGCGCTGGAACATAAAGAGACTGTCATGATGGGACGGACGCATGGAGTACACGCGGAACCCACCACATTCGGACTGAAAATGGCGCTGTGGTATGCCGAGATGAAGCGTAACCGCGACCGTTTCGTGCAGGCGATGGAAGAGGTGCGGGTCGGCAAAATCTCCGGCGCCGTTGGTACCTACGCCAATATCGACCCGTTTGTGGAACAGTATGTCTGCGACAAATTGGGGTTGAAACCGGCACCGATCTCTACACAGACCCTGCAGCGGGACCGTCATGCGGAATATATGGCGACACTGGCCTTGATCGCCACGTCGCTGGAGAAATTTGCGGTGGAAATTCGGGGTCTGCAGAAAAGCGAGATTCGCGAAGTGGAGGAAGCCTTCAAAAAAGGTCAAAAAGGTTCCTCGGCGATGCCGCACAAGCGTAACCCGGTCGGATCGGAAAATATCACCGGTTTGTCCCGTGTCATCCGCGGACATATGCTGTCGGCCTACGAAAACGTGCCGCTCTGGCATGAGCGGGATATTTCCCACTCGTCCGTGGAGCGCATCATTCTGCCGGATGCAACGACGCTGCTCAATTACATGTTGCGACGGTTTGCGGGAATCGTGGAAGAACTGACGGTGCTACCGGACAACATGAAACGGAATATGGAAGCCACCTATGGACTGATTTATTCGCAACGCGTCCTGCTCTCTCTGATCGACAAGGGACTGAAGCGGGAAGAAGCCTATGACCGCGTGCAAAAGCTGGCCATGCAGGCATGGGAGGAACAACGTCCCTTCCGCGGGCTGGTGGAAAGCGACGAATTGATCACGCGCACGTTGTCGCCAGAAGAAATTGCAGATTGCTTCGACTATCGTCATCACTTGAAGCATGTGGACACCATTTTCCGTCGGTTGGGTTTGGTGGAATGAAGTTAGGCCGGCTGAACGATTTGCCCATGAGAAAGATGAACCTGCTCGGGAACATTCCGACAAAACGGATCGATGAATCGGGAAATGCGGAAAAGGAGAGACCGAACATGAATCGGGGAGACCTGCTGTACGAAGGAAAAGCCAAAAAACTATATCAGACGGATGATCCGAACGTGTTGTGGGTGGAGTACAAAGATGACGCCACCGCTTTCAACGGGGAGAAAAAAGCGCAACTGGCCGGCAAGGGGGAGATGAACAACCGCATCGCTGCATTCTTTTTCCGGTACTTGCGCGAAAACGGCGTGGACAACCACTTCCTTCAGGAAGTCTCCCCGACCGAACAATGGGTCCGAAAAGTCACCATCGTACCGCTGGAGGTGGTGGTGCGCAACCGTGCGGCCGGTAGCATGGCCAAACGGTTGGGATTGGAGGAAGGCCGCATGTTGCCGCGCCCGATCGTCGAGTTTTACTACAAAAACGATGATTTGAAGGATCCCTTGGTCACGGAAGATCATATCGATGTGCTGGGATTGGCCACTGCCGAGCAACGTGAGGAGATGAAACGCATCGCCTTGCAGGTGAACGACTTGTTGGGCAAAAAGATGCGGGAGCTCGGGGTGACGTTGGTCGATTTCAAACTGGAATTCGGGATCGATCCGGACGGGCGTTTGATCTTGGCAGATGAAATCTCGCCGGATACGTGCCGTTTCTGGGATGTGAAGACGGGCAAAGTATTGGACAAGGACCGCTTCCGCCGCGATTTGGGCGATGTGGTGGAGGCGTATCGGGAAATCTGGAACCGGTTGGAGGGGACAACACCATGATCAAAGCGACAATTGTAGTTATGTTGAAACCGAGTGTGCTCGATCCACAGGGAAGTGCGGTCAAAGGCTCGCTCCACTCGCTTGGGTTTGAAGAGGTGACGGAGGTCCGTATCGGGAAACGGATGGAAGTGTGGCTCAACACCGACAACCGGGCGGAAGCGGAAGCCCGCGTGGCGGCCATGTGCGACAAGCTGCTGGCCAATCCGGTGATCGAAAATTACACGTTCGAGCTGGAGGAGGGAGCCTGATGCGCTTTGCGGTTCCGGTGTTTCCCGGTTCCAATTGTGACGTGGACTGTTTGAGAGCGGTCGAAGATGTGCTGGGCGTTCCAGTCGAACCGGTATGGCACCAAGAACGGAGTTTGAGCAAATATGATGCGATTATTCTTCCCGGCGGCTTTTCTTACGGCGATTATCTGCGTACGGGTGCACTGGCGCGCTTTTCTCCAGTGATGGACAGTGTAATGGAAGCGGCCGAATGGGGTAAATTGGTCGTCGGCATTTGCAACGGGTTTCAGATTTTGTTGGAAGCAGGTTTGCTGCCGGGCGCGATGCGGCGCAACGACCACCTGCAATTCCGTTGTGACATCCAACCGCTCCGGGTGGAAAACGCCGAATTGCCTTTTACACGGGACTACCGGGAAGGAGAAATCATCCACATTCCGATCGCGCACGGCGAAGGCAACTATTACTGTGACGAGGAGACATTGGCGGAGTTGAAACAACACAACCAAATCGTGTTCCGTTATACCGGGGAAAATCCGAACGGATCGGTCGACGACATTGCCGGGATCGTCAACCGGCGAGGCAATGTGCTCGGCATGATGCCCCACCCGGAACGGGCGGTGCATGATTGGTTGGGATCGGTGGACGGTGTGCGTTTCTTCACTTCGATGCTGGCTTACTGGGAGGAGAATCACGGTGCGGCTTGAACAGACGACGAAGGTGTCGGAACCGACGCCCGAGATGATTCGGGATCAAAAACTGTATCGGGAAATGGGCTTAACTGAAGAGGAGTATGAGCAGGTGATCGGCCATTTGGGGCGTCTGCCCAACTGGACGGAAACGGGCATTTACAGTGTGATGTGGTCGGAACACTGCAGTTACAAAAACTCCAAGCCTTTGCTGCGCCGTTTTCCCACAGAGGGGCCGCGAGTGTTGCAGGGACCTGGTGAAGGAGCCGGCGTGATTGATATCGGTGACGGGCAGGCAGTGGTGTTTAAGATTGAAAGCCACAACCATCCATCTGCCATCGAGCCATTCCAGGGTGCGGCGACCGGAGTGGGCGGCATCATCCGCGACGTGTTTTCGATGGGCGCCCGTCCAGTGGCGTTGCTCAATTCGCTCCGCTTCGGTGAATTGAGCTCCCCACGCGTACGGTACCTGTTGGAACGTGTGGTGGCGGGGATTGCGAATTACGGCAACTCGATCGGGATTCCGACGGTGGGTGGCGAAGTGGCGTTTGATGAGCGGTACGAAGGCAATCCGTTGGTCAACGCGATGTGTGTTGGTATTCTGCCTCATGAGCATTTGCAAAAAGGGGTGGCCAAAGGCGTCGGCAACCCGGTGATTTATGTCGGTGCCAGCACGGGACGCGATGGCATCCACGGTGCCACGTTTGCATCCGAGGAACTGAGCGAGGAATCGGAGGAGAAGCGTCCGTCCGTGCAAGTGGGCGACCCCTTTATGGAGAAGCTTCTGTTGGAAGCCTGCATGGAATTGGTGGAAATGGGTATCCTGATCGGCATCCAGGACATGGGGGCGGCCGGGTTGACCTGCTCCAGCTCCGAAATGGCTGCCAAAGGCGGATGCGGGATGGAACTGGATTTGGATCGGGTTCCCCAGCGCGAAGCCGGCATGACACCGTATGAGATCATGCTGTCCGAATCGCAGGAGCGCATGTTGCTGGTCGTGGAAAAAGGGCGCGAAGAAGAAGTGAAGCGCGTGTTCGACAAGTGGGGTCTCAACTCCGCTGTGATCGGCCGCGTGACGGATGACGGCCGTCTGCGCCTGCGCCATCGGGATGAGTGGGTGGCCGATATCCCGGTGAAAACGTTGGTGGATGACGCGCCCGTGTACGTACGAGAAGCACGAGAGCCGGAATATTATCGTAGCTTTGCTGATTTCGACACCAGTGCCGAACTGAAGGACATTGATCCGCAAGATGCCGTGAAACGGGTGCTGGCATCTCCGACGGTGGCAAGCAAGAAGTGGATCTACCGCCAATACGATCACATGGTACGCACCTCCACCGCAGTACGTCCGGGATCGGATGCGGCGGTGATCATACTGCGCGGTACGGAGAAAGCGTTGGCCATGTGCACGGATGCCAACGGTCGTTATGTCTATCTCGATCCCGAACAGGGCGGGGCCATCGCCGTGGCTGAAGCGGCACGCAACGTGGTCTGCTCCGGTGCAGAGCCAATCGGGATTACGGACTGCCTGAACTTCGGCAACCCGGAAAAACCGGAAATCTACTGGCAAATGTCCCGGGCGATCGACGGGATGAGCGCAGCATGCCGTGCGCTGAACACGCCAGTGATCGGGGGCAACGTCAGTCTGTACAACGAAAGCAATGGTCAAGCGGTATTGCCCACTCCCGTGGTCGGCATGGTCGGGTTGATCGAAAAACGGGAGCACATCACCACGCAAGCGTTCAAAGAAGACGGCCATGTGATCTACCTGGTGGGAGAGACGTTGGATGAATTGGGCGGCAGTGAACTGCAGAAGGTGGTGACGGGCCGCATCGCCGGACGTCCGCCGCGCATCGATCTGGAAAAGGAAAAACGGGTGCAAGACTTCACCTTGGCAGCGATCCGACAAGGTTGGGTGGCTTCGGCACACGATCTGTCCGAAGGCGGATTGGCCGTGGCCCTGGCTGAATCCTGCATCAGCGGCAATCGCGGTGCGCAAGTAGAGATCGCTACAACGCTGTCGGTGACAACGTTCCTGTTCAGTGAAAGTCAGTCCCGTGTGTTGCTTAGTGTGTCTGAGGACCATGCATCCGCATTGACATCGCTGGCCGACGAATACGGCGTACCCCTCCAGCGCATCGGTCGGGTCGGTGGTGACCAGTTGCGGGTGACGGTCAACGATGTGCAGGCGATGGATGTGTCGGTGGCCGAGTTGGCCGCTGTATGGGAAGGAGCGATACCATGCGCGATGAATGCATCTTCGACGAACTGAAAGAGGAGTGCGGGGTGTTTGCCGTCATCGGTCATCCATCGGCAGCGCAATTGACGTATTACGGTTTGCACGCACTCCAGCATCGCGGGCAGGAAAGCGCCGGCATCGTTACGACCGATGGGACCAAGTTTCGCCATCACCGGGGGATGGGACTGGTGACCGAGGTGTTCCAAGGGGATGTGCTGTCCAAATTGACGGGGCACACGGCGATCGGTCATGTTCGTTACTCCACCACCGGCGAAAGCGGGATCAATAATGCTCAACCGCTGGTGTTCAACTATGTAGCGGGTGAGCTGGCGTTGTGCACCAACGGCAACCTGGTTAACTCACAACGGTTGCGCAGGGCATTGGAGCGGGAAGGTTCCATATTCCAGACGACGACCGATACGGAAGTGATTCCCCATCTGATCGCCCGTTCCCGCCATACCAATCTGGTGGATGCAGTCAAGGAAGCATTGAATCAGGTAGTGGGCGGGTTTGCCCTGTTGATTTTAACCAATGATCAATTGATTGCCGCATCTGATCCTCATGGATTGCGTCCGCTCTCCTTGGGACGGCTGGGGGATGCGATCGTGTTTGCTTCCGAGACGTGCGCATTGGACGTGATCGGTGCGGAATATGTGCGAGAGGTCGAACCGGGTGAGATGCTGATCGTCGACGCCGAAGGGATGCGTGTTGACCGGTTTACCCCACCGGCACGGCGAGCGGTCTGCTCGTTTGAATACATTTACTTTGCCCGCCCGGACAGCGACATCAGCGGTATCAACGTGCATGCCGCAAGGAAACGACTCGGTCAACAACTGGCCAAGGAAGCCCCGGTCGAAGCCGATGTGGTCACCGGTGTGCCGGACTCCAGCATTTCCGCGGCGATCGGGTATGCGGAAGCGACGGGGATCCCGTATGAATTGGGCCTGATCAAAAACCGGTATGTAGGCCGTACCTTCATTCAGCCGAGTCAGGAATTGCGGGAGCAGGGCGTCAAGATGAAGTTGAGCGCTGTCCGCAAAGTGGTGGAAGGCAAACGAGTCGTCATGGTGGATGACTCGCTCGTTCGCGGGACGACCAGCCGACAGATCGTCAATCTTCTACGCGAAGCAGGAGCGACAGAAGTGCATGTGCGCATCAGCTCTCCACCGGTGCGATTCCCCTGTTACTATGGAATCGACACTTCGGATCGGAAACAGTTGATCGCTGCCTCTCACTCCGTCGAGGAGATCCGCCAATTGATCGGGGCGGACAGTCTCGTGTTCCTGAGCAAGGAGGGCATGCTGGAAGCGATCGGTCGCCCGACCGGGGAACCCGATCGTGGACATTGCCTGGCCTGTTTTGACGGGAACTATCCTACGCTGGTAGAGGAGAGTCTGGTATTGGAGGGAGAGCGATGAGCGACGCGTACCGCGCGGCTGGTGTGGACATCGACGCGGGCAATGAAACAGTGGAACGGATCAAATCTCATGTGAAACGAACGATGAGACCCGAAGTGATCGGTGGATTGGGCGGTTTCGGCGGGCTCTTCTCCCTTCCTTCCTATCGGAACCCGGTGTTGGTTTCTTCCACTGACGGTGTGGGGACCAAATTGAAGATCGCATTTGCGATGGATCAACATGATACGATCGGGATCGATTGCGTGGCCATGTGTGTCAATGATGTGGTGGTGCAGGGAGCGGAACCGCTCTTTTTCCTCGATTATTTGGCTACGGGCAAATTGAATCCTGCCCAGGCGGAAGCGATCGTCAAAGGGGTCGCCGACGGTTGCCAGGAGGCGGGATGCGCGCTGATCGGCGGTGAAACGGCGGAAATGCCGGGGATGTACGGCGCAGGTGAATACGATGTGGCCGGTTTTTGCGTGGGTGCCGTGGAACGGGAGCGTTTGTTGACGGGAGAGAACATCGTTCCGGGTGATGTGGTGATCGGGCTGGCTTCCAGCGGTATTCACAGCAATGGCTTTTCATTGGTTCGCAAAGTGTTGTTGGAGGGAAATCCCGATCGTTTACACGACACAGTTCCATGGGGCGGGGCCACTGTCGGAGAAGTGCTGCTCACCCCCACCAAGATCTACGTCCGACCGTTTCTGGAACTGATGAAACGGTTTGAGGTAAAGGCGGGGGCACATATCACCGGCGGTGGATTAATCGAAAACGTCCCGCGCGTGCTGCCGGAAGGGTGCCAGGCCGAGATTGACCGCTCCACGTGGGAAGTACCGCCCGTGTTCGAATGGATTGTGCGCGAGGGACGGCTGAACGAGACGGATGCGTACCGAACATTCAACATGGGAATCGGCATGGTCGTGATCCTGCCGGCAGATCAGGCGGAAGAAGCGCTGTCCGTCCTGCAGGAGATGGGGGAAACAGCCCATCTGATCGGACGAATCGCGGAAGGTGCCGGCGGGATTCGATGGATCGGAGGCGGTGAGTCATGAGAATCGCCGTATTCGCTTCCGGGAGCGGCTCCAACTTTGAGTCACTGGTCCAGGCGTCCCGCGAGCAGGGATGGCCGGGTGAGATCGTGCTGCTCGTCTGTGACCGTCCCGGAGCAAAAACGTTGGAGCGGGCAGCTCGGTTGAAGGTGCCGGCCCGATCGTTCGTTCCCAAATCGTATCCCGATAAGGCGGCGTATGAAGCCGATGTCCTTCACCTGTTGCGGGAGTATCGCGTGGACTGGATCGTGCTGGCCGGATACATGCGTTTGATCGGTCCGACACTGTTGATGGCCTATTACGGTCGAATCGTCAACATCCACCCTTCGCTGTTGCCGGCGTTTCCTGGCAAGGATGCAGTTCGACAAGCGCTGGAAAAAGGCGTCAAATGGACCGGCGTCACCGTTCATCTGGTGGACGAAGGGATGGATACGGGGCCAATCCTCGCGCAGGAGCCGGTACCCGTGAAAGACGGGGACGATGAGACATCGTTGACAAACAGGATTCAAACGGTGGAACACCGGTTGTATCCGGAAGTAGTACTTCGTTTGATCCGGGGTGAGATCGACACCGACGCGTTGATGAAGCAAAGGGAGGAGCAAACAACATGTCCATCCGACGTGCGTTGATCAGCGTATCCGACAAGACCGGTGTGGTGGAGTTGGCCCGCCGTCTTGCCGATCGTGGTGTGGAGATCGTCTCCACAGGGGGAACAAAGCGCGCTTTGGAAGAAGCAGGTGTATCGGTTACGGGTGTATCCGACGTGACCGGTTTTCCGGAAATTCTGGACGGACGGGTCAAAACCCTGCATCCGCTCATCCACGCCGGATTGTTGGCGATCCGCGACAATGAGACGCATCTGAAACAACTGGAGGAACACCGGGTGACACCGTTCGACCTGGTGGTCGTCAATTTGTATCCGTTCCAACAAACTATTTCCCGACCCGATACGGATTTTGAAACGGCCGTGGAAAACATCGATATCGGCGGACCGTCCATGGTGCGCGCAGCCGCCAAAAATCACCGTTTCGTCACTGTACTGGTCGATCCGGCCGACTACGGCGACGTACTGGATCAGATTGAGAAAGACGGAGAAGTGGACGCGCAGACCCGCCTGCGGTTGGCAGCAAAGGCGTTCCGCCACACAGCGGCGTATGATGCTTTGATTGCAGGATACCTCACCGAGCAGACGGGAGAAACGTTCCCGGAGCGCTGGACCGTGACGTTTGAAAAAGCGCAGGATCTGCGTTACGGTGAAAACCCCCATCAGCGGGCGGCCTTTTACCGTCAGCCGCTCCCGTCAACACTCGGGATCGCTTCTGCGAAGCAGCTTCATGGCAAAGCGTTGTCCTACAACAATATTCAAGACGCACAAGCGGCTTGGGAGATTGTGTCCGAGTTTGATCAACCGGCAGCGGTTGCTGTGAAGCACACCAACCCGTGTGGTGTCGGAATCGGCTCTACGGTGGCGGAAGCTTTCCAAAAAGCGCATGACGCTGATCCGGTTTCTATCTTCGGCGGCATTATTGCGTTCAACCGCACCGTGGACGAAGCGACGGCCCGGAAGCTGCGGGAAATTTTCCTGGAAATCATCCTGGCGCCCGGATTTGATGAACCGGCCTTGGCCATTTTGCGCGAAAAGAAAAACCTCCGACTGCTGGAGATGCCGGAAGCTCCGACAACGGGGAAACCTTCGTGGAAACAGATCACTGCCGGGGACGGTTTTTTGGTGCAGGAGACAGATCAAAAACGGATCACCCGGGAAGATTGCCGGGTGGTCACCGAACGGATTCCGACCGAAGACGAGTGGGAGCAACTGTTGTTCGCCTGGAAAGTGGTGAAGCACGTCAAGTCCAATGCGATCGTATTGGCACGCGACAACCGGACGATCGGGGTGGGAGCCGGTCAGATGAACCGCGTAGGCGCAGCGGAAATCGCCATTCGTCAAGCGGGAGAACTGGCCAAAGGAGCAGTACTCGCTTCCGATGCCTTCTTCCCGATGAGTGACACGGTGGAAGCAGCTGCCCGCGCAGGGATTACGGCCATTATCCAACCCGGCGGGTCCATCCGTGACGAAGAATCGATCCAGGCGGCCAACCGTCACGGTATCGCGATGGTGTTTACCGACGTGCGCCATTTCAAACACTAAAGCGTGTCTGGTAATTCCATCAGAGGGCAAGATTTTCCGAGGCGAGCGCCGATCTAAGCCCGATTGAGCGGAAGCAGGGAAGTGTTGCACGCGATATGGATCAGACTTGACCTAGTCGTGTGCTTTTTGAAGGAGACGCAATAGCGACCAACGGAGAAGCAGCTGCGTATGATGGAATCGAGCGAAGAAGGAGGGATTCCCGTGCGCAGTCTCCGTTGGTCTTTCGTTCTGACCCTGTTTTCATTGCTGCTACTCGGATTGATCCTGCCACTGATCTATGGTCAGCACGGTTGGCAGGGCGGCATGCGAGTGATGGGTGGACTCTTTTTCGTCCTCGCCGTCATCACCAGCGGTGTGTTGTCGCTTCGCATGTCGTATATATCTGCGGGACAGGTCGGGCGGATGTCCAGGCATGATTGGACGCTCACGTTTTTATTGGTATCGGTCTGGCTGTTTGGTCTGAGCTGGATTTGGCCCACATAGGGTGAGTTGCGTCTTCTCACCGTTCCAATGGAAAAGACGGCCATGTTTCGTAACGCGATGTGGAACGATAGCCGTCTCCCCACCGGGTGGTTGCAGGACATTGTCGTGAATGGTGAGCCCGAAGCGATAGATGCGTCAATGGAGCCGTGACGGGAGACGGCTCTTCGCGACGAGGTGGACAAGCTGTTAGGAAAAAAGGAGGAAATGGTTTTGCGCGTACTGGTGATTGGCAGTGGAGGCCGGGAGCACGCATTGGTGTGGAAATTGGCACAAAGTCCGTTAGTAAAGAAAGTGTTCTGCGCGCCCGGCAACGGCGGGATCGCCGAGCTGGCCGAGTGCGTTTCGATCGGTGTGACGGATGTGGAACGGTTGCTGGCGTTTGCGAAGGATCAAGAGATTGATCTGACCGTGGTCGGTCCTGAAGCGGCTTTGTTGGCTGGCGTAACCGATGCTTTCGAAGCGGAAGGATTGGCCGTGTTCGGACCCAATCGAAAAGCGGCTGAAATCGAAGGGAGCAAGTCGTTTGCCAAGGATTTGATGGCGCGCTATGGCATTCCCACCGGGAATTACCGTACGTTTACTACTGCGGAGGAAGCGAAACAGTATGTACGGGAACAAGGAGCGCCGATTGTGGTGAAAGCCGACGGTCTTGCGGCAGGCAAGGGCGTCACCGTGGCACGGACAGTGGAAGAGGCGGAAGTGGCCATCGAACGGGTTATGAACGAAAAAGTATTCGGTGAAGCAGGCAATCGCGTGGTGATCGAAGAGTTCCTCTCTGGTCAGGAAATGTCCCTGATGGCATTTGTCGATGGGGAAACAGTGCGGCCGATGGTCATTTCCCAAGACCACAAACCCGTATTTGACGGCGATCAAGGTCCCAATACGGGCGGGATGGGTGCGTATTCACCTGTTCCGCAGATACCATCTGTGGTGGTGGATCGTGCGGTGGCCGAGATCCTGCAACCTGTCGCCCAAGCGATGGTACGGGAAGGGCGGCTGTTCCGCGGGGTGTTGTACGCAGGTTTGATGGTGACGGAAGCGGGGCCGAAAGTCATCGAGTTCAATGCCCGATTTGGCGACCCAGAAACGCAGGTGGTTTTGCCCCGATTGGACAGTGATTTGGCTGAAATCATGCTGGCGACTGTTAGTGGCAAACTGGCCGATATCGAGATCCGGTGGAAGGAAGAAGCGGCTGTCTGCGTCGTGATGGCGTCTGAAGGATATCCGGGTGATTATCGCAAAGGCGTTCTGATTCGTTCGCTTCCCGAATCCCGTCCGGATCGTATCGTGTTTCATGCCGGTACCAAAAAGGAAGACGATCAATTGGTCACCGCCGGAGGGCGTGTGCTGGCTGTGACTGCATTGGGTGCAGACGTCAGAGCGGCACAAGCGGCCGCATATGAAACGGTGAACCAAATTGACTTTGACGGTGCGCATTATCGACGGGACATTGCGGCAAAAGCCCTGGCGGCGGAAGAATAATCATCTCAAAAACCCTGGGTGGTCCCAGGGTTTTTCTTAACCGATGGTGGTGGTCTGTTTGCTACCTTGAATGGTGAAGGCGCCGACCGGGATTTCAAACCACCATGCTCCTTTGGTTTTTTTGACGGGTTGGTATCCTGCGCGCTTGAATGAACGCGCTACATTCCAGCTGGCAGTGTACACCGTCGCCGTGGTGCCCGCTTCATCGAATTGAATGACGGTTTCCTTTTCCTCTTCGCTGAGCATCATGGTTACCCACCCCCTTGAACTTTCCGGTGTCAATGGAAGCGATCATTTGTTCGTGTACCCTTATTGTACCCTTGGCTTCGCCGATTTTCCACCATGACCTTGTACAAGTTTGAAACTTCTGTGAGAATTTATTATAGATCAGTGAAATTGGACCGTGAAGAGGTGAAATTCTTGCCCCCTCATTCCGACCCTATCGTGGTAGTACCTTATGATCCGGCGTGGCCAAACGTGTACGAACGGGAAAGGGAGATCTTAACAGAAGCACTGGGATCATTGGTTTTGTCCATTCATCATATCGGCAGTACGGCGGTTCCTGGTTTATCGGCCAAGCCTATCGTTGATATTCTAGCCGGAGTGTCCACTCTCCTGCCACCCTCCGCATATGAAGAACGACTTCGTTCGTGCGGATACGTATTCCAGTTTCATGACCGTGAGGAGGGGAGGTTGTTTTTCCGCAAGGGAATGCCGCGTACGCATCATCTTCACATAATGGAACAGGACAGCGAAGGATTTCGTCATCACCTATTTTTCCGTGATTTTCTTCGATTAAACCCGGATCTGGCAGACGAATATGCGGCGCTGAAACGGCGTTTGGCTCAACGATATCGGGAGGACCGAGCCGCTTATGTGTCGGGAAAAGCCGACTGGATTCGCCGCATATTGTCACGGTATGGGGACGACGATGGCAAGAACCCATCGATTGAATGACGGTCGGGCATTAGAACGTGTCTGGTGAATACTTTCCAATTGCTTGCCCGGTTCGCTCCCGCAAGGAAGCAGGTTATGGCCGCTCCGACTGGAGCGCAGGACGCGGGCAAAGTATTGCTTCGCTTAAAGGAAAAGTTGCTCGCAATTTCATTCCTGCGCTTTCCGGGTCTTCACTCGGCCGGGCTTAGGTCTTCGCACACCTGGAAAGCATTAGCTCCCTCACGGATTTACCAAACAGACCCTATAGAGCGGAGCGTTCACCGGCTATCTCACTCACAACGTTAATCTTTGTGATCTCGGCCCGCTTTTATACACATAGAGTGGGAAAACCGGCCTTCCAGGGTTGGATCATCGCGAATACCGTACGTTAAAAGAAATCCCCCAGTCTTGGACGAAGCCATCATAGATGGTTTGAAAAAAGGGAACGCATGTCTGCGTTCCCTTTGTCTTGTCCTGCATCAGTTCGTCACTTCTGCAGGGCACTCAGCGCGTTGATTCGACCGTATTCCCAATCAGAACCGGTGCCTGAAATGCTATCGGTTGTGCTTTGAATGGTGCCGAGAATTTGCGTGTTGTTTTTCCCCTTCGCCGCGAGAAGTGCAGCCAATCCTGAAACATGAGGTGCGGCCATCGAGGTACCGGACATGGATTTATAACCGCCTCCGACATAGGTGGAAGTGATATCTACACCCGGTGCCGCTACATCCACCCATTTGCCATAGTTGGAGAAATCAGCCTTGTGATCGCTGCTATCTGTCGCCGCTACAGCGAGCACTTGATTGTAGTAAGCTGGATAAGTGGGAGCGGAGGTTCCGTCATTGCCTGCTGCAGCCACCACCACCGCCCCTTTGTTCCAAGCGTAATCAATGGCGTCCTTCAGGGTTTGAGCGCTTTGGGAAGAACCCAAGCTCAGATTGATGACTTTGGCACCGTGATCGGCTGCTTCGACAATACCGCTGGCCACTTTGTCCAACGTTCCTTCCCCATTTTCATCCAACACACGGACGGCATAAATCTTCGCTTTGGGCGCCATGCCCGCAATTCCCTGTTGATTGTTGGTAACGGCGGCGGCCACTCCGGCCACGTGCGTGCCATGTCCGTTGAGATCCATCGGATCGTCGTCATTGTCCACATAATCGTGCCCATTGATCACTTTGCCGGACAAATCCGGATGGGTACTGTCCACGCCCGTATCGATGACGGCGATTTTCACGCTGTCCGAGCTCTGACTGAGATCCCATGCTGTAGGGGCTTGTACCTTCTTAAGGGACCATTGATCGCTGAAATACGTGTCATTTGGGGTCATCATCGCGTGGAACACGATATTGGGCTCTGCATATTCGACGAGTGGATTGTTACGATAGGCATCAAGAACCTTTTCAATCGACTGACCATTCAGTTTGACTACGTCAAAACCGAGCGCATTGTTATGAAACAATAACCGGGTGGCCATTTCGGTATGTATGAGAGATTGGGTGACCTGGGAGATCCCCGGTTTGAATTTGACGATGATCTCTTGACTGGAAGAGTCCGTCTGTGCATCCGTGGGAGCGGACGACAGCGACAGTGCATGCACGCCGGGAGTTCCGGCGAAAACGAAGCTAACGGTCAGTAGAATAGTGATGAGGGCAAACGAAATCCTTTTCAATGGAAGAACCTCCTTGATTCTGGGTACATCAATATTCTATCACTTTCTGCAAATTCCTCCCCTTTTCAAGAGAAAACGTCATATATACTCCATTATTTCTTCTAAATATAGGTAAATAATTAAAAAAATTACTAATATCACTCATAAATATAACGGGGTGGCAATGGAGAACACCGAACCAAATGGGATCAAAATCGATATCTCTCGACGACACCCGAGGGGGATAAACTTCTGCTTGGTGAGCCATATTAACCATAAAATATGGCACGATTTACCGAAAGGGAGAAAAACGATGAGGGTGCGTCCGTGGACTCGAAAAAAGAAAAGGCGATCGGAAAAGGGCCAGACGAACCACGAAGCGTTGCGTCATGATGGTTCCATTCTCTCCACGGATTTGGAGGAAAATCTGGACTTCTTCCGCTCCATTTATGCCGACAGCTTCGACGTGACCATCCGTTCTTTTCTCATCGGGGGAAAAAGAAACGCTGCGCTCATTTATATTGTGGGTTTGAGCAACGTTGAGGAGATCCACGAGCATATTTTGGAACCACTGATGCAAGAGCATGAGGCGGGGTCGGATTCCCTATTCACGTCCCTGAAAAACAAGCTCATTCCGGTTGTCGATATGGGTGAGGGTCATACGCGCGACGAGTGCGTCGAACATCTGTCGACAGGGGAACCGGTATTGTTGATCGACGGGGAAGCGCGGGCGTTGTTTTTCGGTTTGCAAAAATGGGACAAACGGGCAGTCGAAGAACCGACGGCCGAAACGATCATCCGGGGGCCACGAGAAGGGTTCACCGAAACGCTGACTGTCAATTCGTCTTTGATCCGCCGAAGAATCCGGAATCCAGGGCTGAAGATGAAAGCAATAAGTATCGGGCGTCAAACCCGGACAAAGGTGGTCGTCGCCTACATCCAAGAGAACGTCGATTCCACCTTGGTGGAGGAAGTCTTCAACCGGTTACAGCGGATTGATATCGACGGGGTGCTGGAGAGCGGTTATCTTGAAGAATTTATCGAAGACAATCCCTACTCTCCCTTTCCCCAAGTGATCAATACGGAGCGAGTTGATATTGTGGCTGCCAATTTGCTAGAGGGGAGGGTGGCCATTTTGATGGAAGGTACCCCTTTTGCCATCGTTGTGCCGGCGACATTGGCCACGCTGATGCAATCGCCCGAGGATTATTACCAACGTTTTATCATCGGTACTGCTATCCGTTGGTTACGGTATTTGTTTGTCGGTCTTTCCCTCCTGCTCCCTTCCCTGTATGTGGCCGTGATCAGTTATCATCAGGAATTGATCCCCACTTCGTTGCTGGTTACCATCGCGTCGTCAAGGGACCGAGTGCCCTTTCCTGCATTGGTAGAAGCGTTGCTGATGGAGATTATGTTTGAAATTCTTCGTGAAGCGGGTATCCGATTGCCCAAACAGGTGGGAGCAGCTGTCAGCATCGTCGGGGCGCTGGTGATCGGGCAAGCGGCGGTTTCGGCCGGTTTGGTCTCCTCTCCGATGGTGATGGTGGTGGCCATCACGGGAATCGCCTCTTTTGCGACCCCGCGCTACACCACCGGAATCGCCTTTCGATTGCTACGCTTTCCGATCATGGTGTTGGCAGGAAGCATGGGGCTTGTCGGGATCATTCTCGGTCTCATTTTCATCGTTGTTCACTTGTGCACGTTGCGATCCTTTGGTGTCCCCTATCTCGCACCGCTCGCCACCACCCAAGTGGCGGAATTCAAAGATGTAATTATCCGAGCACCGTGGTGGAAAATGGACCGCCGTCCCCATTTCACGGGAAAGCATAATGCAAACCGTATGGGACCCAATCTCAAGCCTGACCCTTCGAAGGGTGGGGAGAAATAAGAATTGGAGACGACAGATTTGAATGTCGAATGTTGGCCCCGAGGAGAATGAGCCATGAACAGTTTGTTGGAGAAAGGCAAGATATCTGCTTTACAAATGGGTGTGATGATGTATAAGACCATCGTGGCGACTGAAATTTTGTTCGTTCCCGCCGTAATAAGCAAATACGCCCAGCAGGACATGTGGCTTTCCCCGATTTGGGCTTCCGTGATGGGGTTTTTCACCGTGTTCGTGACAGTGGCATTAAACCGTCTGTATCCGGAATGTACTGTGTTCCAGTACAGTGAGCGCATTCTCGGGAAAGTGCCGGGAAAAATACTAGGATTGCTCTTCCTGTTGTTTTACTTGCATGTCAGCGGGATTGTGCTCAGACAGTATGGCTCGTTTATCATCAGTGTTTTTTTGATCCGAACGCCGCTGTTCGTGGTGTTGGGGAGTATGGTATTGGTGTCCGCCTACGCCGTTCGCGGCGGTGTGGAAGTGATGGGGAGAGCGGCTCAGATTTTCGTGCCGTTTCTCGTTCTACTGGTGATGATCATCACTCTCCTGTTGCTCCCGGAGATGGATCTAAATCATTTGCTTCCTTTCATGGAGAAGGGGATAAAGCCTTCCTTGTTGGGATCGATCCCTCCGCAAGGTTGGTTAAGTGAATATTTTCTCATGACTTTTTTACTGCCTTGTGTCAGTGATCGAAAAAACGAAATAAAGTGGGGGATGGTATCGGTGGTGGCTGTTATCGTCACCCTGGAGGCGGTCAGTCTGGCAACTTATCTTGTGTTTGGAAAATTGACGGAGAATTTTATCTTCCCCGTGTTAGAAGCTGGTCGTTATATCAGTGTTGCTGGTTTTATCGAACATGTGGAGTCAATTCTGACAGCCATCTGGGTCATGGGAATGTTCGTCAAAGTCACGGTGTTTTATTATGCAGTGGTTATCGGGCTGTCTCAGTGGTTGAATCTCTCCGATCCTCGTCCAGTGGTACTTCCCACCGGATTTCTCATCGTAGTCATGGCCATTTGGGCGGCGCCCAATCTGCAGGAGATGTTTGATTTTATTGCGACCACATACCCCTTTTACAAGATCACGGTTCAAGTCCTGATTCCGACGGTCCTGTTGTTGATCGCTTTGTTGCGGAAAAATCTTCGCCAAGTCGCGGAGGGGAAAGGATGAATGTATTTCTTCCGATTCGAAAAATGATGTGGCTTGGTATGTGTGTTATGCTTCTTTCGGGATGTTGGGACCGGGTAGAAGTCAACGATCTGGCGTTAGTGGTGGGTACAGTGGTTGACAAAAAGGAGAATGGAAACGTGGAGTTGGCGGTTGAATTGATCATTCCGCAAGCGGCGGGAGGAGGTAGCGATATGATGGGAGGCGGAGGTGATGGCGGTGGTGCCAAGACGTACGTCGTTGCCGCGGAAGGAGCCGATGTCGCCGACGCCATTCGGAAATTGCAGGAAAAACTCCCGCGCAAAATTTTTTGGGCTCACAATATGAGCGTGATTTTTGGTGAAAGGTTATTGAGGGAAGGGATCGGTGGGCAGTTGGATTTTTTTGACCGTTATTACGCTACGCGGAAACAATACTACGTGTTTGCCGCCAAAAGCCCGGCTTCCGCTCTGTTGCAAGCTACCCCACCTGTCGGACGAAGTAGTGGGGAAGTGATGCTCAATTTGACGAAAACGGAAGTCGGTGTAGAAATGACCGTGAAAGATGTGTTGCAGATGCTGAATAGCGACGCGCATGCAGTTATTTTACCTTGGATTGAACAGAATCCGGCCGTTCCGGGAGAAGAGGAAAAACAGGATACCAGTCTGCGAGTCAGCGGAGTGGCCGTACTGAAAAAAGACAAAATCGTGGGCCGGATTGACGACACAATCACGAGAGGCGTGATGTGGGTGAGGAATAAAGTCAAAACGGCCATTGTCACAGTCAAACCCAAAGGAACCAAGGGGAAAGTATCGGTTGAACTATTGGAGGCCGATACCAAACTGGTGCCCTCCGTCACAGGGGGCAAATGGAAAATGACTGTCCGGATCAAAACGGAAGGGAACGTCATCCAGAACACAACCGATCAGGAAATTGATAACCCCAACGTCACTAAAAAGTTGGAAAAGGATATTGAACGGGATATTCAACGCGTCATCATGGCGTCACTGGATCAGGTCCAAAAGGGAATGAAAGCGGATGTTTTCGGTTTTGCAGAAGCGTTCCATCGTCAATATCCCGATCGATGGCACAAGGTGAAGGATCGGTGGGACGAAGTGTTCCCGAATGTGGAAGTGAAGGTCGCCCCCCGTGTATCCATCCTTCGCCCTGGTATGACTAATGAAAGCCCGGTCACAGAGGTGAAGCAACCGTGAAATGGGGAGCCATCATTGGCATCACGTTCCTCGCAAGCCTGTTGGTATTGTATGAGTGGCCGAGGATCAAGCCGGGGCAAAAAAAAGAAAAAGCCGTATTGATCGGCTTGACATTGATGGGATGGTCGCTGGCCGTTACGCTTCTGTTCCTTCCGAATTTACCCGGTCCCACTCAATGGATCGATGCGCTGTTTCGGCCCTTGGGCCAGATCTTTCCAAAGTAGGCGTCTGCTGAAATTCACGGGACTCTCCGTTCTTTCACACTGAGGACACGCAATCCTTTGTCCACAAGACGTTGCTGGATGGCGGACAGATAGGGAGTCGGTTCGATCTTCAGCAAAATGCGACGCGCCGCCGGATCGCCGGCATCAAACGTAGTGATTGAAATGATGTTGACATCAAAAGGTTTGACTGCATCCACCACGTGTTCCAGTTGGTGCGGCATATCGATAACCACGCCTAACAACAGACGAATACCTGGAATGCGTGTACCAAAAGCGGATGACAATGCGTTCTCGATATCACTGATCTTTACAATTCCGAGAAATGTCATCCGGTCTTCATCCACGATCGGCACAAACGGATGGCGTACGATGACAGGAAATGTCTCTTCAAAATCACTGAAAACGGTCAACGGACGAATGGGCTCCAATGCGTCGGCTACGGTCCCTTCCTTCCAAGAGCGGCTGTTTTCCAAGATGGCTTTCATCATGTGGCCGTATCCGGTGATGCCCAGAAATCGGTTAAACCGGTCGACGACGGGAATCGTATGGAGCTGTTGGGCTTGCAACGTTTCGATCACCTGTTCCAAACGGGTCTCGGGCGTGACGGTCACAATCTGCTCGCGTGGCGTTAAGCAATTTTTGATAAACACAAAACACAATCCTCCCCTGTGAGATCCACATTCAATATATTAGGGGGAGGATCGGAGCAGAACGGTGTTTTTCACAGATATGTCCGCCGCCAAAAACGCCGGATGACCAGGCCGATCACCACGAGCGAGCCGACCGCGGTCAGGATGACGAATCCATAATCATTGATCGTTTCGATCACCCAAGACCAGGGTTGTGTTGGCATCAATGCTTCCACCCCTTTTCGATTACGGAGAAGGTTCCGGTTTCGGTGACGAAGTGACCGGCGGTCGTGGCCCAGGAGACTCCGCGGTACTTTGGCCCAACAAGTACAGCATCGGGCAAAAGCGGGTGATGCCTTCGGCCACCTTCATACCGGAGAGCAAAGCAATCAACAGCGGAAAACCGCGGTACGGACGGCGAACCATTCGGGCGATGCTCCAAGCCAAACCAGCCGTTCCCATCGTGATGCGCATGATGGCATCCCAGGTTCCCACATTTTTTTGCATCGGCACTCCCTCCTTGCGATTGGCTGGGTTTTATTATGTGCCCGTCCCGATTCCTTATTCCCGCTCCTATGTGATAGCATGGAAGTATCGATGACAGAAAAGGGGGAAGAGAAAGATGTTTTTGCCGATGGATGCCAAGGAACGTCGGAAATTAGTTGAAACGGCGATGGGGCGCCGATCACCTTCGCTTGTTCTGAGTGGAGCAGAAGTGCTCAATGTGTATACAGGTCGGACGGAACGGGCCGATGTGGCGGTGGCGGGCCGGTGGATTGCCTATGTGGGCGATCTGGAAGAGGCCCGCATCCAGCCGGGAACAAGTACGCGGGTACTGGATGTGTCGGGTTGTGTGCTCGTTCCCGGATATATCGAGGTACACGCTCATCCATTTATTTTGTACAATCCCGTCACGCTGGCCGAGTATGTCTTGCCCCTCGGGACCACCATGCTGATCAGTGATAATTTGTTCCTTTTCACTCGGATGGAAGAAAAGGAAATGATCCGGCTTTGGGACGAACTGTCCCGCTTACCGGTCAAATACGGATGGTGGGCGCGTTTGGACCCGCAATCCCATTTGCCGGAATCTCTGGTGCATTTGTTTGATGATGAGCGGGTCCGACGGGCCTTGCACCATCCGCTGGTGTTGCAAGCAGGTGAGCTGTCCGACTGGATGCCGCTGTTGGATGGGGACAAACGAATGCAGGGATGGATCGGAGCGGCCCATGAGTGGAACAAACGGGTGGAAGGTCATGCACCCGGTGCCTCCCACCGTACGTTGGCACGGTTGGCCGCGGCGGGGGTGACGGGAGATCACGAAAGTATCTCACCGGATGAAGTGTGGGAACGTCTGCGTCTTGGATACATGGTAACGCTTCGACACAGTTCGCTTCGTCCTGATTTGCCGGTGTTGATGGAAGGATTGGTACGGGAACAGGAAGTCCCATGGCATCGACTGATGATGACCACGGACGGATCGACCCCGTCCTATTTCCGTCACGGGTTCGTCGATCATCTGATTCGAACGGCCATCGACGCCGGGTGTGATCCGGTGCGGGCGTATCAGATGGTGACGATCAATCCAGCCGTCTATTATCGCATGGATGAACGGATCGGGGGGATCGCACCCGGTCGACTCGCGGATATCAATGTGCTTTCTTCCCTGGACGAGCCCGTCCCCCTGCAAGTGATTGCAAACGGGGAACTGGTGGCGACCGATGGACAGTGGGTGAAATCACCACCGTCCATTGAGTGGTCACGTTTTTCCGCCACGCAACACTCTTCTCCGTGGCGGGCGGATGTGCGGCAACTGCGGTGGCAGGTAAAAGAGGGAGAAACCGTGCCCGTGCTCAATCTGGTCAACCCCGTGATCACCAAGTTGACTGAAGAAACGGTATCAACAGGACCCGACGGAGCGTTATTGTCCGAGGATGACGACCGGCTGTTCGCCTATCTGATCGACCGGAACGGGCGCTGGATCACGCGGAGCCTGATCCGCGGGTTCGGGCGAAACATCGATGCATTGGTATCCACCTACAATGGTTCCGGCGATTGGCTGGTGATCGGCAGAAACATCGAGGCGATGGTCCAAGCCGTCCGTCGCGCATCCGACGATGGCGGTGGGATCACATGGATACAAGGAGGAGAGACATATTTTCATTTGCCGCTTCCGCTATTGGGCATGATGAGCGAATGGCCGATGGAACGGTTGACGGAGAAAGCGGACGAGCTGACGGAAAAACTGAAACGGTTCGGTCATCCCTTTTACGATCCCATTTACACGTTTTTGTTTCTTTCCTCCACGCATCTGCCACAGGTTCGCTTGACGGCGGACGGTGTCCTGCGGGTGAAGGACCGGAAGATCGTGTACCCGGCAGAGCGGTGGGGGTAAATCCTGCGGATTCTTGTTTCAACAATCTGGCTGCGCGAATAAGGCGCAGCTTTTTTCCATTTTCTCAGCTATTGACAACATCGTGCATATAATTATACGGTTTAATCATTAATTGAATTAAATATTAAACTATGAAATCAAATGGTTAAACGGGAGGTCAAACAATGTGAGAGAAACGGACAACTGGGTTGATCGGTTTGATGCCGCTCTCCGGTCCGTTGCACAACATTTGGGAGCGAACATTGTGATGCAGGCACCGTTCGATCTGACACCTGGTCAAGTGTTTCTATTGCACTTGATCAAAACAGAAGAACACTGCACGGTATCAAAGTTGGCGGAAAAAATGGAGGTCAAACCCAGTGCCATCACTGTCATGCTAGACCGGTTGGAAAACCGCCATTATATTGAACGGTTCCGCGATCAACAGGATCGCCGCGTGGTCATCGTTCAATTGACGGAAACCGGTGCGGACGTGCTGCAAAAAATCTGGAACCTGCGCAAACGCGTGGTCGGATACTGTTTACAACAATTGGATGGCGAAGAGCTCACTGTTTTCGTCCAGGCATTTGAAAAGCTGGCCCGTATCGCTGCCGATTTGGATGTGCAGCAGTTTCTATCAACCATGAATGACGAAGAGAAAAGGGGGAATACGGATGGAAACTGTACATGACCAAGTGGAATGGGATGCCCCTTCTACTACGTACCGTCGAGGGGTATTGATCGCTGGTTTGATCATCGCTATGTTATTCGGCGCATTGGATCAAACGATCGTAGGTACGGCCATGCCGCGAATCGTGGGTGAACTGGGCGGACTTTCGTTGTTGACTTGGGTTACCACCGCGTATATGCTGACGGCCACCACCGTGGTTCCCATTACCGGAAAGTTGGCCGATTTGATGGGGCGCAAAGTGGTCTATGTGGCCGGTTTGGGCATCTTTGTAATCGGTTCGGCGTTGTGTGGGGCCGCACAAAACATGATCGAATTGATCCTGTTTCGGGGTTTTCAGGGCATCGGCGGCGGCATGATGATGCCGATGGCGATGATTATCATCGGAGATCTTTTTGAAGGCAAACAACGGGCAAAATGGCAAGGTGTCTTTGGGGCGATTTTCGGTCTTTCCTCCGTGATCGGTCCCCAGTTGGGCGGATGGTTGGTGGATGCGCTTAACTGGAGATGGGTGTTCTACATCAACCTGCCGATCGGGATACTGGCAGCGGTCCTGATCGCGATCGGTCTGAAAGGACATCGGTCTCCCACATCCGTTCGATTGGATTGGGCAGGCATGTCAACAATGGTGTTGGGTGTGGTCAGTCTCCTTCTCGCGCTATCCCTCGGAGGAAAAGAGTATGAATGGACTTCTTGGCAAATACTCGGATTGTTTGCGTTGGGACTAATATCGTTGATCCTGTTTGCTCTTGTGGAATCGCGGGCGACCGAACCGATTTTCCCGATTCGTCTCTTTCGCAACCGGACGTTTACCATCGTCAACAGTATCGGTTTTTTGATGAGTGTCGGCATGTTCGGCTCCATCATGTTTGTTCCGCTGTTTATGCAAGGCGTTACGGGGGTCAGTGCATCCTCTTCCGGCACTGTCATGACTCCGATGATGATCACCATGATTGTGGGTAGCGTGTTGGGCGGACAGTTGGTGTATAAGATCGGCATGCGGGTCCAAATGGTGTTGGGTATGCTGATCATGGTTGGCGGTTTTGGTTTGCTCTCCACTATGGATATTCATACTTCCGCTCTCACCGCATCGATCTATATGGTGGTACTGGGATTGGGAATGGGCTTGGTCTTGCCGCTCTTGACGCTGGCGTTGCAAGAGAGTTTCCCTCGCTCCGAGCGTGGTGTGGTCACTTCATCCAGTCAATTTTTCCGGCAGATCGGCGGCACGTTCGGGATGACAGTGCTGGGAGCGGTGATGAACGCCCGATCCAGTGAAACGTTGAACGAAAAAATGGCACCGCTGCTTCAGCATCTGCCTGGTGAGATGGCCTCTCGGCTATCGTCTATGATTCATGGCGATGCGCAAGGTCTCTATAATTCCCTGTTGAATCCGGCGATGCTGACCAAATTGCCGCCGACATTCGTGGATGTTTTGAAGACTTCGTTGGTCGATTCATTGCACAGCGTCTTCCTTTTCGGGTTGATCTTTGTGCTGCTTGGCGCTGTTTGTACTCTTTTTATGGGCCGCATTCAAATCTCCGAACGCAAACCGGAACAAGCGCAAGCGGAATAACCGCTTGCGCTTTATTACTGGATTTCCTGTCTCAGCACGTCGCCAACTCCACGACTTTTCCGTCTCCCCGCAGATAGCGGCGTCCGTCTGCTCATAATTCCATTTTTGACACTCCACACGGCAAAAGCCGTGGGATTCTTGAGTGGTTAACGCCCTCAGTCCATTTCTGTTTCGGGCAACCCTCAAGCTAGGGCTGTGTCATCATCGTTTGGTTAAAGACGGGAACTTTTCGTCAGAAAACTCCTTGAAAATCTTGCTGGTCGCCTTGTTTATGTCGGGATGAAGCAAGAGCCAGTTTGCAAACTTCGTGTTGATCTGGGTCATTCGTTCATACATGGCCTGTTTGAATTTGGTTGGTTTATACAGTTCCAGCTTGAGTGTGATGGTGGGCATCCATTCACCCCCTTTTCTTTTGTTCTTCCACATATCGTCGGATCGTTTTTCTTGAAGCCGTACTAACAAAGAATGAGCGTGTCCACAAGCTGCGTGAGACAAGTGATTGAATTCTTGCCTCAGTTTTCTAGAAGTCACCCCCTTTTTTGAATCGCTCTTCCACTTGGCTTCTCACACTTTCCTGCGATAACGTGGGCAGAAAACAAAGTGGTAGTGAATCAGAGATACCGTCTTTTTCGTCCTTCTGTATGCTTGTCCCATGGTATTAGTTGTATCAGTATTTTATTAATACTGAAACAACTAAAAACAAAAAATGTTGCTCTAAGCGCCCTCTTCAAGAGGGCACCGAGCAACGCCGACTTTCATCCCACAATTGAAATACCCCAAGGGTACTTCCTATGGGCGCCGTGGGCTTTCAGGCGACTTTTTCTGTAATATGCCTATCTCCATGTATTCACTTCCGGTCGGCCGACAGAGAGATAACGGAGAGGATACGCTACTCCCAACTTGCGCATCTCTTCCAGTCGATACAGATTGCGGCCGTCGATGATGACGGGACACCGCAGGATCGGCAACAGCCGTCTCCAATCCAAATGACGAAACTCGTCCCATTCCGTCAGTATCATCACAGCGTCCGCGTCGTGGACGGCCGTTTCCACATCCGGGCAAATTTCAACCTGTTCAATTGGAAAACGGCGTGCACGGGGGTCGTATGCGTGCACGTTGGCCCCTTGTTCCAACAGCAGTCGGCTGACGGCGATGGATGGAGCGGACCTGACATCGTCAGTTTGTGGTTTGTATGTCAATCCAAGCAGGGAGATGTGTTTCCCGCGGAGCGTACCCAGCGCATGTTCGGCTTTCGTCACCAACCTCTGAGGACGCAGTTGGTTGATCCGATCGGCCGATTCGACCAAAGGGAGGGAACAGCCCGTTTGTGCCCCCAAATACAACAGTGCATGCGTGTCCTTGGGGAAACAGGAACCACCGTAACCGGCCCCCGCTTGCAGAAAGGCGTGGCCGATGCGATGGTCGGCACCGATCCCGCGGGCCACATCCTCCACATTTGCATCCAAGCTCTCGCACAGATCAGCGATCATGTTGATATAGGAGATTTTCATCGCCAAAAAGGCGTTGGCCGTATATTTGATCATTTCCGCACTGCGGCGGTCACTTACGATCATGGGTGCGGTGATCCCTTGATACAGCCGCCGGATACGCTCTGCGGCCCACTCGGATCCGCATCCGATCACGATGCGATCCGGGTGGAAAAAGTCGTGCACTGCACTCCCTTGGCGCAAAAACTCCGGATTGTGAACCACATCCCGGCGGAGACGAGTGGCGATTTGATCAGTGGTTCCGACAGGAACTGTGCTTTTGATGATGAGGAGTGCGTCCGAAGGCAAACAACTGGTGAGATCCGATACGGCTCGTTCCAGTTGGGTCAGATCTGGTTTTCCGTCCGGGCCGGCAGGGGTCCCTACTGCGACAAGGATGACATCGGATTGTGAAGCGGCCTTTTGCACGTCCGTGGTGAAAGCCAGCCGTTGTGCCTGCCGATTTTTCGCAATCAGCGGAGCCAATTCAGGTTCCCATATCGGCACATCGCCTCGATTCAGCATCTCGATTTTATCGTTGTCGATGTCAACGCCTACCACATAGTGACCGAGCTCCGCTAATCCCGCGGCGGTGGTAAGGCCTACATATCCCAGGCCGAGTACGGTGACAATCATGGTCATTCCCCTTTTCCATCCCTGATGGCCCGTTGCAGTTCCGGACAACTATGATTTCGTACATCCCATGCCGACATCATTGTACCGTTGTTGCTCCCCTCGGACAAACAATAGAAAATTCAATGAAAAAGCGCCTGCCGTGATCGGTCAGGCGCTTTTTCATTGATCAGTCATCCGTTTTCAACTGTTCCATCAACCGCACCGCTTCTTCTTTGACGACGCGCTCCACTTCGTTCAGGTGTTCAATGGCGTTGGGCAGTTGCTGGATTTTTCGCATGTCCTGTTCCAGAAACTGCACTTTTCCCCCTTGAGTGTTATGTACATAACGGGCGACACTGGCGATGTATTCCTCACCGTCCCTGACAACGGCGTAGCGAATGATGTAAAACGGATGCTGGTGTTCCTCGACTCCGCGCGTCTCCACCCGAATGGACATGTCATTCCTCCTTTGTTCTTCGCTTTGACGTCAGCAACATTCGTCATCCACACAACGGATTCCTACTTCATCCTTACCCTTGTTATTTTCCACCTGTCATAATTGGCAAACGTCTACATACTTTTTCGTGACTTGCCCTCTAGCGGCTGAAGCACCAGAGGCAATCCCATTGGTCGCCGTGGTCTTCTCGCTTCATCCGGCGTGGAACCCACATCCATCCACGAAGGCTTTGATCAAGCTTGGGTGATTTTCGTTTCTTGAGTTTTCACTCACATAGTATTTTTTAAGTGTTTTCTCACTCCTCGACTTGGTTTTACCAAAATTTTGTCGGACTTGTGAGAGGCGTGAAGCCCTCTCTCGCCCGACGCTCGCGATCACTCCAACTCTGAAGGGCTGGTTTTTCCTGCACGCTCTTTATAACGGAAAAAAGGGACAGGGATTTTCGTGTGGAAAGAGTGAAAGGAAATATTTTGAAAAAGGGGTAGATACATGATGCGGAAGTGGCTTCTTGGATTGGTCATCTGTGGATTGATGGTGTGGTTGGCCGGGTGCGGTCATGTAGGAAAGGAGCCAGGTCCGCGGCAGGAACCCGCTGTGCAGCAAAATCGGGAACCGCTTACGGGGTTGCCAACGAAGAACCGGGACCCTATGATTTTGATGGTGATGATCAACAATCATCACCAAGCCCGTCCGCAAACGGGATTGGGTCGTGCCGACTGGGTGTATGAGATCCTGGCTGAAGGGGAGATCACGCGGTTTGCGGCGTTTTATCACAGTGAGACATCCGGGGTGGTGGGTCCGGTTCGCAGTGTGCGGGAGTACTATCTGGACTTGGCAAAGGGTCTTCATGCCGTGGTCGCTCATGCCGGCGGGGCGACCAACGCCATGGAGACAATCAAACAGGAAGGACTCCATCATCTTGACGGGATTCACGAGGATTCCCGGTATTTTTGGCGGGTGGGATTTCGGAAGCCGCCGCACAATTTATATACCGATTTGAGCAAGCTGGTACAAGGCGCTCGATCCAAAGGATACCATACCGCTCCTCTGCATTTGCCGCTGACGTTTTCGGCGCACGGGGCCACCGACAGCGGAAAGCCGGCCGAACAGATCCACATCGTGTATCATCGTCTGTACAGCTGTGGATATGCATACGACAGCGGGCAGCAGGCATATGTCCGTTTCACGCAAGGGGAGAAACAAGTGGACAGGGAAAGCGGTCAGCCGCTCACCATGCAAAACGTGCTGGTCATACGTGCGAAACATCACATTTTCGACAGTGCCGGACATCGGGAAGTGGACCTTTCAGGATCGGGAGACGGTTATCTGTTCCAAAAAGGCAAAGCGATCCCCATTCGATGGGAAAATCGTTCCGGTGTCATCGTACCGACGGTTCATGGTAAAATCGTATCGTTGGTCCCGGGCAAGACGTGGGTGAATGTGATCCCCGAAAATGGAAAGGTTACATTTCAATAGGGGAGGAACAACGGGACGGATTGTCGAATCTTCTACTTTAAATCGTGAAAGTGTTCGTCTGCCGCAGGGGGTGAACGGATGCAACTGAACAAACTGCGCAAGAAAGAGTTGGAGCAGCTGTTTAAAGCGGTCTTGACACTGCGTAATGTGGAAGAGTGCTACCAGTTTTTCGACGACCTCTGCACGGTCGGCGAAATCAAGTCTTTGGCCCAGCGCCTGGAAGTTGCCCGGATGCTCCGCAAAGGGTACACATACAGCCAGATCGAATCGGAAACAGGGGCCAGCACGGCCACCATTTCTCGTGTGAAGCGTTGTCTTCATTACGGAACGGACGGATACAAGCTGGTGTTGGAGCGTTTGGAGGAAGAGGAAAAGGAAAAGTGACGGGATGAAACCGCCTTACAGAACATGCCCCCATGAAAGGACCCCAGAATCCTTCCGGGGGTTTTCTTTTTCTCCGCTGTCCGGTTGTGTATAATGTTGCTGAATGTAAGGGGACGGGAAGGAGCCGGCATCCATGCTGAAAGAGCGAGCAAAAAGTTGGCGACACGTTTTCAAGCTCGATCCCAACCGTGTGTTGTCGGACCGGGCGTTGGAACGGATATGTCAATCGGATACGGACGCGATCATCATCGGTGGTACGGACGGCATCACATTCGACAATACTTGGGAACTGCTGACACGCGTGCGGCGCTACCCAGTGGAGTGCGTACAGGAGATCTCCAAAAAATCGGCGGTGGTTCCCGGATTTGATGGCTATCTGATTCCTACCGTATTGAATTCGGGTTCCACACATTGGATCGTGGGAGCGCATCATGAGGCGGTAAAGATTTACGGTACCATGATCCCGTGGGAAGATGTCATGGTATTGGGTTACGTCGTGCTCAACCCTGAGTCCAAGGTGGCACGGTTGACGAAATCACGCTACCCGTTGGACAAGGATGATGTGACCGCGTATGCTCGCATGGCGGAATATCTGTTTGGATTGCCTGTATTTTATGTCGAGTACAGCGGTACGTTCGGTGAACCCGATATCGTGCGTGCGGCGCGGAAGGGCTTGGCGGGTACGCGTCTGTTTTACGGCGGCGGGATCCAGTCCGAGGAGAGTGCCCGCACGATGGCGAAGATCGCAGATACCGTCGTGGTGGGAAATTTGGTCTATTACAACGTGGATGCGGCCGTCCAAACGGTAAAATGGGTGAAGGAAACGGATGTGGAAGTCGACGTGAAAAGCGACAAAGGGAAAGGAGGGCATCGCGCCTCGTAACAGGTGCGATCCATTTTTATGGCACAACATGCGGACACGACAGAAGCCTTGCTGCAAGGGCTCAATCCGGAACAACGGAGGGCGGTGGAAACGACCGAAGGCCCCGTGCTGGTCGTGGCTGGCGCCGGAAGTGGAAAGACCCGGGTGCTGACCCGGCGCGTGGCGTATTTGCTTTCCAGGGGAGTACACCCATGGAACATCCTGGCTATCACATTCACCAATAAAGCGGCGCGGGAGATGAAAGAGCGGATCGTCTCCCTGGTGGGTCCGTCAGCCGAGGAAATCTGGATTTCCACGTTTCATGCAATGTGTGTCCGGATTTTGCGGCGGGACATCGATCGAATCGGATATTCGCGCAATTTCACCATACTGGATACCTCTGATCAGCTCACCGTCATCAAACAGGTGATGAAGGAACAAAACCTGGACCCCAAAAAATTTGAACCTCGGGGCGTTCTGCATCGGATCAGCCAGGCCAAGAACCAGTTGCTTACTCCCCGCCAGATGAAGGAACGGGTCGATGGACTCATGGATGAAGTGGCGGCGGAGGTGTATAAGGGGTACCAACACCGTCTGCGGCAAAACCAATCGCTTGATTTCGACGATTTGCTGATGACCACCGTGCAGTTGTACCAACAAGCACCGGAAGTGCTGGACTACTACCAACGCAAGTTCCAATACATTCACATCGACGAGTACCAGGATACCAACCATGCACAGTACGTGTTGGTGAAACATCTGGCGGCCCGGCACCAGAACCTGTGCGTTGTCGGGGACTCGGATCAGTCGATCTACCGCTTCCGTGGGGCGGACATATCCAACATCCTGCATTTCGAGCGGGATTATCCGTCGGCACAGGTGATCAAACTGGAGCAAAACTACCGTTCGACGCAGACCATTTTGGATGCGGCCAACGGAGTGATCGAACATAACCGCTCGCGCAAGCCGAAGAAATTGTGGACGGAAAATGAACGGGGCGAGCGCATTCAGTTGTTTGAAGCGGACAATGAGCATGATGAAGCCTATTTTGTGGCGGAGACCATCATCAGGGGACACCGGGAAGGCAACGCCTATTCCGACTATGCGGTGTTGTACCGGACCAATGCGCAATCACGGGTGTTGGAGGAGGTTTTTCTCAAATCCAACATTCCCTACCAGGTGGTTGGGGGCATCAAGTTCTACGAGCGCAAAGAGATCAAAGACATTCTGGCTTATCTGCGTTTGGTGGTCAATCCGCATGACGATCTCAGTCTGCAACGCGTGATCAATGTGCCCAAACGGGGCATCGGTCAGGCGACGATGGACAAGATCGCCCAACATGCAGCGGATCACGGCATTTCCCTGTTTGAAGCTCTGCTGGAGGCGGAAGCGATCGGACTGTCGGCCCGCTTCCTCAAGCCGCTTTCATCGTTCGTTCAGTTGATCCGTGAACTACACGCGATGGTGGAGTACCTCTCTGCGGTCGAGCTGACCGAAGAGGTGTTGAAGCGTTCCGGCTATCGGGAGGAGTTGAAAAAGGAAGGGACGTTGGAAGCCGCCTCTCGTCTGGAGAATATCGACGAGTTTCTTTCGGTGGCGCAGGAATTTGAACAGCGTAGTGAGGATAAGACGCTTGTTGCCTTTTTGACCGACCTGGCCCTGATCTCGGACATCGACACGTTGGAAGAGGAGGATGAGGCGGATAGCGGTGTCACCCTCATGACGTTGCACAGCGCCAAGGGGCTGGAATTTCCGCACGTGTTCCTTGTCGGGATGGAGGAAGGCATTTTTCCGCATATCCGGTCGTTGGACGACGAGGAGGAGATGGAGGAAGAGCGGCGTCTGGCATACGTCGGGATCACGCGGGCGGAGAAACGGTTGTATCTGACCCGGGCACGGATGCGGATGTTGTTTGGACAAACGAGTGCCAATCCGCCTTCCCGTTTCCTCACCGAGATCCCCGAACATCTGATCCAACCGGCAGACGGGAGAGAAACGGCAGGGACCAAACCGACGTTGCGACATGGTCCTGTCAGACGGCCCACTCCCAACCCGGACGTCGATTGGCGTGTGGGGGACAAGGTGCGTCACGGCAAATGGGGCGTGGGTACGGTAGTCAAAGTGCAGGGAGTAGGCGACGATACCGAGCTGAACATCGCCTTCTCCGCACCGGTCGGCGTTAAGCGCCTATTGGCGCGGTATGCCCCGATTACACGCGTGGAAAGCTAGGGCGTGTCTACTGGTTTTGACACGCCTTGGTGGAGGATGGCCATTTCCGGCGAGCGACCTTTACCCTTAACTCTAGTGCAACAGGAATCGAGCCGGAACAGAGGTCTCCCGGAGCCAAAACGGGTTTTGATCCGGGTGGGAAAGGAGCGGATGCGAATGGACCGGCAAGAGGCAGCGCGACGCGCCCAATCGTTGCGTGAACAGATCGAAGAGCACAATTACCGTTATCATGTATTGGATGATCCGATCATCTCGGATGCCGAATATGACCAGCTGATGCAAGAGCTGATCCGGTTGGAAGAACAATACCCCGAGCTGAAAACGCCGGATTCGCCGACCCAGCGGGTAGGGGGGGAGCCGCTCCCGTTTTTTGAGAAGGTGGAGCATCGCGTTCCCATGCTCAGTCTGGGCAACGCGTTCAACGAGGAAGACTTGCGGGAGTTTGACGAGCGGATCAAACGCATGGGCGGCGTGAATCAGGTCCGCTATGTTTGTGAACTGAAGATCGATGGACTGGCTGTTTCCCTCCGTTATGAAAACGGCGTGTTTGTGCAGGGAGCGACACGGGGAGACGGACAGACTGGCGAAGATATTACGCAAAACCTGAGAACGATCCGCTCCCTGCCGTTGCGCCTGCGCGAGCCGGTGACGGTGGAAGTGCGCGGTGAAGCGTTCATGCCGAAACGGGAATTCCGCCGCATCAACGCAGAGAAGGAACGGCGCGGCGAGCCGTTGTTTGCCAACCCGCGCAACGCTGCGGCTGGATCTCTCCGGCAGCTGGACCCGAAACTGGCAGCTGAACGAGCGTTGGACATCTTTTTATACGGGGTCGGTGCCGTGGATGAGGCATTGTTGCCGTCGACCCATACGGAGACCCTGGAATGGTTGAGCCGATTGGGTCTCAAGGTGAACCCGCAGCGCCGCACGGTGGACAGCATCGAGGAAGTGATGGCGTTCGTCGAAGAATGGCGGGAGAAACGGCCAGACCTGGACTACGAAATCGATGGTATCGTGATCAAAGTGGACGATCTCGCATTGCGCGAACGCTTGGGGATGACGGCCAAAAGTCCGCGGTGGGCGATCGCCTACAAGTTTCCGGCAGAGGAAGCGGTGACGATCCTGCGTGGGATCGAGGTGCGCGTGGGGCGGACCGGGGCGGTCACCCCGACGGCGATTCTGGAGCCGGTCACCCTGGCCGGCACGACGGTTCAACGGGCCTCCTTGCATAATGAGGACATCATCCGCGAAAAGGGATTGTTGATCGGTGATCACGTCATCGTGAAAAAAGCGGGTGACATCATCCCTGAGGTCGTCGGTGTGCTCAAAGAACGGCGAACGGGTGAGGAACGGCCCTATCAAATGCCGACCGACTGCCCGGAATGCGGCAGCCGGCTGGTTCGGCTGGAAGGCGAGGTGGCTCTTCGCTGCATCAATCCTCAATGTCCAGCCCAAACGCGGGAAGGCATCATCCACTTTGTTTCCCGGGGTGCGATGAATATCGAAGGGTTGGGGGAAAAAGTGGTCACCCAACTGTTTGAAGCGGGATTGGTGCGTAGCGTGGCTGATTTGTATTACTTGAAGAAAGAGGAGTTATTGCCCCTGGAGCGCATGGGGGAAAAATCGGTGGACAACCTGTTGGCCGCCATCGAACAGAGCAAGTCGAACTCCGTGGAACGGTTGATTTTCGGCCTGGGCATCCGTTTCGTCGGTGCCAAAGGGGCGCGCATTTTGGCGCAGCATTTCGGACATCTGGACAAACTGATGACAGCCACACGGGAAGAGTTGGAATCGATTGAGGAAATCGGGCCGAAAATGGCCGACTCCATCGTCACGTATTTTGCGAAGCCGGAAGTGAAGGAAACGATCGAGCGGTTGCGTCAAGCGGGGGTCAATTTCGCCTACTTGGGTCCGGTATCAGGGAAGCAAACGGAGCATGACAGTCCTTTTGCCGGCAAAACGGTCGTGCTGACAGGCACATTACACAGCATGACGCGTCAAGAAGCGGCGGGTAAAATCGAGGCGCTCGGCGGCAAAGTGTCCGGCAGCGTCAGCAAAAAAACCGATTTCCTCATCGCCGGGGAGAAAGCGGGTTCCAAACTGACCAAAGCACAGGAGCTGGGTGTGAAGATCCTGGACGAAGAAGCATTTCTGGCGATGTTGGGAGAATCGGCTGGATGAGTTTGGTTATCCTTACAAAAACGGCGGGCAACCTCCAACAAGGGTTACCCGCCAAGTTGATGCAAAGTCCAAGAGTTCCGAATTCTGATCTATATCAAGTGCATATTTCCCGGCTCTCTCCACCTGCGCCCTGCAAGGAAGCTAGTCTTGTCCGCTGCGAACCGGGGGCGGGGGACGCGGGCAAAATACGCTTTGCTCAAGAGGAAATTGCCCGCGATAGAATTCCTGCGCCTTTCCGGTTCTCCGCTCGGTCGGGCTTGGTAAAGTCGCTCGCCTGGGAAACAGTGCTGCTTGATGGATGACCACAGACACCTCATCCACCACTCTGTCAACAACCAATGGGTAATCCTCCTACAAGGGTTACCCGCTTTTTTGTTGTGCCGCTTTCGTTGGGGTGGGCAAATCGACATCAAAATCCACGGTCGGGATCAATTGACTGTAGTGTCGGGATGCTTTGAGCAACAATTGGGCACCCCGTTGATGCTCACCTTCTTCCAGGAAGTATCTTCCCAGCGTATGAGATGCACGTGCGATTTTCTCCGCGATGTCGAGTTCCTCGAAAATCTCGATGGCACGCATATAGTAGGTGACGAATGTTTCCGGATTGTTTTCGGCGTAGGCGATTTTCCCGAGGTAGATGTAACATTCCGCCAAAAAGTTTTTTCTGCCTTGAAGCAGTTCCAGAGCCGTGAGGATATGTTTCTTGGCCTGGATGAGGTCTCCGCGTTTCAAGTACGTCTGGCACAGGGATTGGTGGACCACTCCGATTTCCCAGTCGGGCAATTCGCCGGGCTCCACTACATCCAGCGATTGATTCAGAAAATCGATGGCTTTTTCGGTATTGCCCAATTTCATGTGGCAGATGCCGATTTCATGATAGGCCCGCGAGATGAGAAGAGAGGAAACAAGAAACTGATCACACATGCGCAGGATACGTTCAAAGTATTGTAACGCCTCCTCATATTCGCCGTTGTAACAGTAGCATGATCCGATCAGTTGCAGCAGATGACACATTTCCAGCCAGCGATCGTGTGCCGACATGATCTGCATTGCTTTTTCCGCGTACAGGATCCCGAGGGAGGGATTGGCCAGCAACAAGTATGTTTTTCCCAGGTTGCCGTATATGTAACCTTTCTCAATTTCGTCCGTTACATCGGCCAATCGTTTCTCCGCCGCCTTGTAGTACCACATGGCCTTTTCGTAGCGGGCCATGTGAAATTCCATGTTCCCTTTGATCCGTAAATATTGGACAAGAATGTCAGGATTGTTTCGGAAATTTTCCCATTTTTCTTCGAAGGATTTCATCAATTGTGTATACCGGTCAATATCGAATTTGTGCTCATACAAGTTGATTTCCAAAAGATCCACTTTCATCAGGATATGGGGGTCGGAGACGGACTCCACCAGCTTGCGAAGCGTGTCGACATACTGATGAGCCTGCTCGTAGCCGTTGGCTTCATAGACAAGTGCAGACCGCGCTTTTTCGATCAGGGACTGCACTTGCTCCATTGTGTTTTCGTCGGTAACCCCCATTAAACTCTCCACACTGGTCTGAAGCCGCTCGGCTAGTGGGAGCAGTATGTCTGGACGAGGCAACGCTTTGCCGTTTTCGATCAAGCTGAGATAAGGAGTGGAAATAATTCCATTAGCCAATTGCGATTGCGTCAAACCCAGTTCCTTTCGCCGGCGCCGGATGTTGTGACCGAGCTCGATCACGGTTCACCTGCCTTTAATTTTGAGGCAACATATCATGTTTTGAACAGATTCCTTTGCATATCAATCTTACATGGAACGCGATTGGTGTCAAGAAACAAATACAGGTTTGAAAAATGCAATTTTTGGGGGTTTTAAAACATGATCAAAAAACAGCAGCAAAAAATGAAAAAATGGCGGGGAGTTTTTGTCGAATATTGTCGAAGTTTTAAAAACACAGCATCGGAAATCTGGTGTACACTATTATTGACCGAAGGCGCTCGTTCACTCGGTCTGGTCTTGGTCTATATGAATGCGGGGTCGCATCGTGCGGTCCCATTTTTTTGTTTTCATCAATGTGTTGCTGCGATTTGATCCGGTTTCGTGAGATAATGGAGGCAAAATGGATCGGAAACGGGGTGACTGCGTGGAACGAGTGAAACAAACCGGTATCGCCGTTTTGCTGTTGTTGATGTCGGCGATGGTTTCCGCTTGCGATCTGCCGTTTCTTAATCAGGACAGTTCCACCGATCCCTTGGCGGAGATGGTGCAGCAATTCAACTCACAATGGATCAAGGAACCGCTCCAGTACTCCACCTACGCGCGGGAAGTGGGGGCATCGCTTTCTTCCCCACGTTATCAGAGGTTTGCGGTAAATGAAACGTTTTCCCTTTCCGGCACGGTGAAGAATGATCGCGGATTGCGATCGCCATTTGTATGGGTGAGTCTCCGGAAAATGGGGGATCAGTCGTCAGGTCCGGAGAACGAATTTGATATCTATATCCCCATAAAAAAAGGGAGGTTTGCGCAAAACATCCGATTGTTTGCCGGTAAAGGTGAGTATCAGGTGATGGTTCGCTTGCCGAGCCGTGAGAAAGCTGATACTTTCTACGAGCTGACGCAATTTACCGTCGTCAACGTCAATCCCCGGGTAAAACGGGACATTGCCTATTCGCCGTATGCGTGGGAGACGGGGCTTTCTCTCACGCAGCCGTCGCAGGGGTTGGTCCGGGCGAACGGCCGAATTCATGTGACTGGCATGATCCGTCAAACTTATGGGCGCGACGATGTGATGATCCAACTGGTGAAAGGCTCACAATCCTGGGACCGGTTGGTTTCGGTGAAAAACGGTGCATTTGCCGCTGACATCCCCCTCTATTACGGCAAGGGGATCCATCAGTTACGGGTGTTGGTGCCGGATGCCAAGCGCCAGCGATACTACCAGGAAGGCGCGGAGGTTTTGGTGGATAATACTGATCAATCGAGAAAAGCGCCGATCCGGTATTTTGCTGATTACGAAAAACGGGGAATCCAGATCACGGTTCCGCAAACAAGTGGAGGTACCGGAAAATACAATTATCGGATCGCCGGTCGGATCGACCCGGACGCGCCTTACGCCGGTGAGACGAGGGAATTGATCATTCAAACGGTAAAAGACGGTGAGGAAGCCACTTACTTTATCCCGGTCAAAAATTATCGGTTTGACGGGGTTTTTTGGCTCCGGTTCGGCCCGGGACGGTATGAGGTGTCGGTCAATGTTCCGGAAATCAGTCACCAACATCGTGACTATTTCCGTTTTTTCCGTGTCGCCCAGTTCGAGGTGAACGCCACGGGACCGAATGATCTACGCTATCTTTTGCCGTCCAGGGGTATTCAGTCAGATGCGCCGCAAATTAAAGCGTTAGCCCGCCAGATCGTTGCTGGCCAATCGGATGATCGAGCCAAAGCCAAAGCCATATACCGATACGTCGCCACTCATGTGCGTTATGATGTGGACAAATTTCGGACAGACGCATTCGAGCTGGATGACAGCGCGTTAAAGACATTGCGCGAGAAAAAAGGGGTCTGTCAGGACTATACCTTTCTCACCATCGCCTTGTTGCGGTCAATCGGGATCGAAGCGCGGTTCGTGGAAGGTATGTCCCAAGGCAACCGGCACGCGTGGGTGGAAGCACGCATCGACGGTCGGTGGTTAACGATGGACCCTACTTGGGGATCAGGGTATTTGACACCGGACGGTCATTTCGTGGCCAAATACGATCCCCGTTACTTCGATCCGGACCCGGCTTTCTTCGCCCGAACACACCGGCGTACTGGCGTGATGTATTGAGAAGTATTTTGCATCTCTCAGGGTGACCACTTTCCTCCATGACATAAAGGTCACCCTTTAAAGAATCTTAAAATGGCATCGCAGCAGGAGGCCAAAAATGAAGGATAGATAAAGATGGGAGAGCCAATCCAATGAGCAGATTCCTCCCGAAACGAAGCCCATCGGGACACTTAGCAGGGTGTCTCATGGGTTTCATTGTGTTTTTGACACTCTACACGGCTAAGGCCGTGGGATTCTTGAGTGGTTAACACCCTCAGTCCATTTTTGTTTCGGGCAACCCTCAAGCTAGGGCTGTGTCATCAGCCCATCCCCCGGTTAGCACGTGCCCGGATGGGCGGCACATCTGTAACCAGTGTGCTAGGCTAAGAAGATGGAAATTTCTTTCAAAAAAATTAATTGGTGGCGATTTATCGTGTTTATCGATTTTGTATACAAACATAGGTTTTTCAAATAAAAACAAATATTGCCTTAATAAAATCTCCTATGCTATCATTTTCTCGTAATTCCTATTTTTCTTTTAGGAGGATTGGGAATCTTGAGACTGGTATCCGCCCTCATGGCCCTCCTGTTGGTGTTTGCGGTGATCCCCACCGCCTGGGCCAACTCTGGTTCTGATGCGTTGGATGTCAAACATGAAGTTAAGGACGGCAAACACCTGATTACGGCGACCATCCCGGGCGCGACCCAAGCGGATGGTGAATGGACGCTGAAAGGGCAAACAGATATCGAAACCAAAAAAGAATCCAAAAGCCCTTCCGTCACCTTCGAGCTTCCGGCTTCCTTGACGAAACAAGGTGGCGTGTTGGAACTGACGGTTACTTTTAAAGGAAAAGTGGACAACGGAACGGAAGATAAGGAGTTGTCCGGCAACGTATCGGTGAACCTGGATGAGTCCAAACCGGGCAATGACAATGACAAGGGCAAAGACGAACAAAATGGAACGAATGAAGATCAAAAAGGAAACGGCGATGAACAACCCGGGGACGTTCCCGGCAACTACGACATCAAAATCCACCAAGATCTGAATGACGAAGGGGCCATCCTGTTCAAAGCCGAGATTGAAAATGCCAAAGACGTCAAAGGGAAATGGGAATTCACCATTGACGGGTTAGATCCCGTAACTTCCGAAAACGGCACGGCCGTGTTCGAAGATTTGTATCAAGAGGGTGAATATACCCTGCACGTGAAGTTCACCGGAACGGTGGACGGGAAAGAGGTTACGCTGGAAAAAGACCATGACTTCGCCATTCCGGGAATGAAAATCACCTATACGACGGAAAACGGCAAACACGTGATTAAGGCCGAGTTGACCTATGCCAAAGAAGCCCAAGGCATCTGGTACATTGGTGTGGGTCATCTGGAAGACGAAGAAGCCATCACGGAAACCATGTCCGAACCGGATTACAAAGGAACGTCTTTCACCTATACCATCGACAAACTGGAGCCGGGCACCTATGATGTCGTCGCGATGTTTGCCGGTGAGGTAGACGGTGTGCCGATGGGAACGGGCAACACGATCAGTATCGAGGTGAAGGACGGCGGTAAAACGGTGGTGCTTCCGCCCAAAGACGGGGATGGAAAAAATGAGAAAAAACCGCCGATCATGCCCGTGAAAAAAGGCAAAGAAATGATAAACGAAGCCAAAAAAGGCGGCAAATTGCCGGTGACGGCCACCGATTACCCGATGGGTACGCTGTTTGGCGGCCTGATGCTCCTGATCGGTCTGGCCCTGCTCAAATTCCGTACGGTGAGGGGATAACATGACGCGCGCGATCGCCATTCTGCTCATCATCATCGGAAGCCTGACCCTGTTGTATAACGGCTTTCAATGGTGGGATCAACTCCATATCGCGGTGTATGATCCGGAGCTGGCAATGTCGATCGCGAAGGATGGACTGGATACCTCACCCCGGCCTGCATTGTCGCAAGGAATCACTTCGCACCAACAGCCCCGTTCGGGAGAGATGATCGGAAAACTGATCATCCCCCGGATTGGGGCCATTTTGCCGATCGTGGAAGGAACAAGTCCAGATGATCTGGCCAAAGGGGTGGGCCACTATGTCGGTTACGGTACCGTGATGCCGGGGGAAACGGGGCACGTGGTTCTGTCCGGGCACCGGGATACGGTCTTCCGCCGGATGGGAGAAGTGCGAAAAGGGGACAAACTGTACGTCCAAACGGCTGACGGGATGTTCGTTTATCAGGTGCGTACCATGTGGGTGACTGACGCGAATGACCGTACGGTGGTCGTTCCTCTCCCCAAGCCGATCCTGACGCTGACCACATGCTATCCGTTTGACTATGTGGGCAGTGCACCCGACCGGTATATCGTGCGGGCGGAATTGATCGGGATTGATTTGAAAAAGAAGATGGTAAGATAGAATCGCAGGGTCATGAGTAAAGGACTGTTGAGTCCCACGAAAGGTCGTTCCCATTTTGCCTTCGGCAAGAGCCGCACGTCTGGCAAGCGGTTTTCTCTTTGATTTGAGTTTTATCGTCAGCTGGCAGCCGGCAGGTGTTTTTCAACCTGCCTATTTTCATTGCGGGCCGATCGTGAGTTGGGGGGATTCAATGAGACAGCTAGTACGGTTGTGGTTGCCCCATCTTCTGTTCGTTACAGGGTGCGCCGTGTTCTTTTTTGTCTATTTGATGTTGATGATATTCGTGGTTGGGCGGTTGAGGATTATCGATTCAGGTATCGGTTCATTGATTATGTGGGGGGCCTTGCTGATTGTGTATTTCATCGCGGGCAGGTGGTATATCTGGTGGTACGTCCGACGTGTGTTACATGATATGTATCCGAAAGATCGGCGAAACCAGGTGAAAGCGGCCTGGATGGGTGGTTGGGCGTTCATTTTTCCGGCGTTGGTTTGTCTTGCGGCTTGGATTTGGGGAAATGTGCACGACCGTGGGGACATGTCCAATGGGTACGTGGTGTTCGCCGCCATAGGCACTGTGGCGTTTTTCTTTGCTGCCGTTTTTTACGGCGTGTGGGTGCGGACAGAATTGATCGGGATTGATAAAACAAAGATGGGCGGATAGATAGGTTCTATCCGCTGAAAGGTTCCAATCCGGAGACGGTATGTTGCAAGCTCATACAAGGGAGCTTCATGCAGCTTTCAGGTGGAACCTTTTTCTTTTTTCAACTGAAAACAAGATAACCAACGTATGCTGGATGGCTATATGATAGTGAATACTGGATTCAACGAACCATTGTAAGGAAAGATCCTCTGAATTCGATGACCAGGTGACAAAAAAACAGCCCCGAAGTGTCCAACCTCGGGGTAAGTGAAACGACGTCATTCTCCATCCGGGTAAAGTTTGGCCAAATATTCGTAAATTGCCCGGTCTGCTTGTTCCGGCGTGTCGAAAGTAGCGAGCTCGCCGGAGAATTCCACCTGTACGCGCCCGTCGGGCAACAGGCGGCGGTCGACGGATACAGGGTCTTGGCGGAACGGTTCCATGAGGTGTTTGCTCCTTTTTACGTCAATCATGATGGAGAGGCGATTTTTCACTATCCGTTTCGCCACCGGGACCGATTCACCCGGTTGCGGTCAGGTTGATCTCCGCCTCCCCAACTGGTTTTACCGTTGTTTCAGCTCCATATGCGTTAATCGCCCAGTTCTTCGGCTTCTTTGTTCATCGCGGCGACGTCGGCCGCCTCGTTGTTTTGTTCATAAGCCATTTGAATAAACTGCGACGCATCCGTTTCTTGCGCGTCTTCCATCTCTGTGAAGCGGGGATCATTCTTTTTGGTGTCCATCTTTGTGGCCTCCTTAATGGTGATACCCATATTATGGGGAATTGGTCGGAGGATTATGAGGCGGATGTATGGGGAAACGGGTTTCGATTTCTTCTTTTTCGATGTAAACGACTATAATGGATTGATACAGGAGTATACGTCCGTATCGCGATCTTTTTTGTTTTTGTGTTTGGTAAGTGGGGTGAAAACATGGAAACTTACACTGTCATGACGCATCGCGTTGACGAAACAGAGGACGGCAAGATGGTCCGTCAGGTCCTACGCAACCGGTTCCGGTTTTCCCGCCGTCAGTTCCGCCGATTGAAGATGACCGATGGTGTTCGGGTCAACGGTTCATTCGCTTATCTGACCTCCCGTGTGAAAACAGGGGATGTGATCACTGTGACCCTGACGGACGAAGTGCCAGCCCACATTCCTCCTCAGCCCGTTCCCCTGCACATCGTATATGAAGACGAAGATCTGTTGGTGTTGGACAAACAACCCGGTGTTGTTGTGCATCCGACCAAAGATTACCGAGATTGGACATTGGCCAATGGTTTGGTACATCATTGGCGGGAGAGGGGAGAAGCTCACCAGGTGCGGCCGGTGACGAGGCTGGATAAAGATACGTCCGGCCTGATCGTGTTTGCCAAGCATGCACACGCCCATGCTTTTTTATCCGGGCAGATGGCGGATAAGCGGTATGAACGCGAATATTTGGCCATCGTGCACGGGCGTGTGTCGCCGGCATCCGGTACGATCGACGTCCCGATCGGTCGGGACCCCGCCCACACTAGCCGCCGGATCGTGACCCCGGACGGAGCGGAGGCAGTCACTCACTACCGGGTGGAAGAAGATTTTTCCAAGGCGTCGCTGGTACGCCTTTCGCTTGAAACGGGGCGAACCCATCAAATCCGCGTCCATTTGGCGCATCTCGGTCATCCGATCATTGGCGACACCTTATACGGAAATGAGGAAGATGCGGCCATCTGGGGAATGGAGCGGCAAGCCCTGCACGCGGCACGATTGACGCTCATCCATCCGCGTGACAAATCTCCGCGCACCTGGGAATCCCCCTTGCCTGCGGATATGAAACAACTGTTGGACCGGGTGAAACAGGCGGAAAACAAGTGAAAAACAGGTAGCAGGAATTTGGCTCCTTTCCAAAGAAAGGCACAATCAATTCACGGAAAGGAGCGATACCCAGTGAGACACAGGAAATGGTTCGTCTTCGCCGCCTTGTTGATGTGCATCCTCTTGGTTCCCGGCGCACCGGCAGTCGGGAAGGCGAGCGTTCCGCCTCCCGTCAAGATGGGACAGGAGGGGGGCGTTGTATCCACTACCACTGATCCGCCGGGAACATGGTATTTGGGAGCGACACCGCCCAATGCTGATCCCAGCAAGCCGCCAATCGTGTTTGTCCAGGGGTTGAACGGCACGGCCGAAAGCTGGTGGGAAGACACGGTGTATCACGGTCACAATGATATGTATGAAGACGCGTACTATGCAGGATACCGGACGGCGTTCCTCCAGTTGTGGGATGCTTCGGGCAACGGCGGTGCCAGCATGTGGGACAACGGTCAGTTGCTGGCCGGACTGTTGCGCCAGATTTCACAATACTTCGGGCAACCGGTCAATGTGGTGGCGCACAGCAAAGGCGGGATCGACACGCAGACCGCGTTGGTGTATTACGGCGCCTCTCCCTATGTGGGCAAGGTGATCACGTTGGCGTCCCCGCATCACGGATCGCATCTGGCCGACCTGGCTTACAGTTGGTATGCGGGATGGTTGGCTGATTTACTGGGGGTCAAAAGTGATGGGGTATACGTCCTCCAGACGGGTTACATGGACCAGTTCCGCTCAGATACGGACGGACGAGCCGAGGTAAGCAACAATCCGTTCTACACCGCTGCGGGTACCAATTGGGGACCATTCCCCTCCGCATTGTGGACAGGCGGAGCCTATCTGTCAGTGCATGGCAGCAATGATGGGCTGGTTAACGTATGGAGTACCCAATTGCCCTACGCGACGCACATTTTTACGGAAAATTTCGACCATGATTTTATCCGCACCGGTACCGCTTCATTCAACCGGATTGAACCGTTGTTGCGAACGGGCAAAACGGCGATGACGGTGGAACCAGCGTCTCATGCGTCCGCAACCAAGAATCGCGTGCAAGCAGCGGCTCCCCCCCAACAGGTGGTGCGCGGGCAATCGCTCCCGGCAGGGCAAACCGTGACGGAGACGGTACCGGTCGAATCCGGCAATGCCGAAGTGGTGTTCAATGTGATGACTGGACATGGCGGAGCACAGGTGACGCTGGAGTCCCCGACTGGCCAGATCTACAACAGCCAAAGTCCGCAATACTTCACCGGTGTGGATCAGGGGATTTTTCGGAATGCAAATATAAACGCTTTCCGAATCGCGCAACCGGCAGCCGGCAACTGGAAAGTACGCATTCAAAACAGCGTGGATGATGCGTACCTGATGACGGTCACCTACACTACTTCGTCTGGCCTGCAATATCAGATCCACCCGGTCAAGGGCAAGACCGTAGCGTATACGGTCAAAGTGATGCCCTCCGCGTCTTCGGCTCGTTGGGATCGTTGGAACGTCCGCGTCCGTGTCGTGCCGCCTTCGGCCCAAACGGCAACAGCCATGAATCAGCAAAGAATGGAGATGCGCCTCGTTCCTTCTCGTCAGGCGGGTGGATTTGTCGGTACACTGCCTGTCTTCACCCAAACAGGTGTGTATAATGTCACCGTCGATGTAAGCGGTTGGACCCCGGATGGCCACCCATTTGCCCGGACCTGGATTGAATCGCTGTACGTTCCGGGGCAAGCGTCCTCGATGAAACGGTGAGTTGAGAAGGGGTGCGGGAGTGGAAATCCAGCGGTCTTCGGTTTCCCGTCTCCACTCCGTATCGACAGCTAGAGTCGCTCGACGGGAAATTCTGATCTGTTTATTACAGAAAAAGTCTCCTGAAAGCCCACGGTTTCAATAGTGGGATGGAAGGCGGCGTTGCTTGGCATCCCCTTTTGGGGATGGTAAGGGCAACCAATTTGCTGTATAATCGAACGTACAAGCGGTGCTCATCCCACTGGTAGTGGGTTTCTTCCTGTGTACGTCATGGTATGAGGTTCCAGTGGCGAACCAATCACTCCCACTGGGTAAAACCATGAGAGTAAGTAAAAAGGAACTAGC
>NZ_JANRHH010000042.1:345-28511 GCF_030433435.1 Polycladomyces subterraneus | reverse complement strand
TGATAATTTAGGTTATAAACTGCTGATCCTGTTGACTTCCAAGACTCTTTTTTCATACCATTATGGTAATACCAATATAAAGGAATTGTCAATCTATAAAAATGCGAGGGGGTCCGTGTATCCCCTCAATAAATTGAGGGGGATTACAGCCCCCTCGCGCTCCCCCATTTTTCTAAGGTTATCATACCCACCACTCACTTCACATGATCTTATGGGGGTTCTTATACCATGAGAGGGCTCAAACATCGATCCCCTAAGGCCTCATCTCAAAGTGTCAACTTTTCACTTGCCACAATGACCCCATCTTCGTCCACATACACATAATGACCTGGTTCCCAATCGACTCCGGCAAAAGAAACGGGAATGTTCGTTTCCCCCTTTCCCTCTTTGCGGCTTTTTCGCGGATTAGTTCCAAGTGCGAGCACACCAATATCCAATTGTGCGATGTCTGCTGAATCCCGAATACATCCATAGACAATGATTCCGGAGAGTCCCCTGTTCACCGCGATTCCCGCAAGCCTGTCCCCCAAGAGTGCGCATTTCTTAGAGCCACCTCCATCCACAACGAGAACGGAACCCGCTGGAATGGTTTCAAGAGCTTTTTTGACCAGGACATTATCTTCAAAAACCCTCACCGTATAGATTTTTCCGCTGAAAATTTTTCTCTTGCCGAAAGATTGGAAAATATTTTCGCAAATATGGACTTTGTCTGGAAACTGATCACATAAATCGGTTGTTTTCATATGAAGGTTCACTCCTCATACATTCATGTTGATCAATCAAAATATATTCCATGGTCCCAATCATGACTTTTTTACCTTTGAAATCACTGGGTTCAACCCTTTTCCGCCCAATTCCATCATCAGACGGCCGTGCGATATCAAGCTATGATCTATGATGGATGTTGCGAACGACATGTTCCGGATGGGAGATCCAGTGAAACACCGCATTGAAAAAACGGCGTCGAATGTTTCATCATAGCGGAAATCGTGCACATCAACGACAAGAAACGAATGTCGGGGCATTAACCCGGTCAATTGCGCTCCGTGACGGTCAATTTCGGCCGTGAGATCGCCTGTGCTGCTTCCGAAATCGAGGATGCATATTCCGGCCGGGGTTGAAGTGGTTCCGTGACTTGCTCCACACGGCTAAAGCCGTGGGCTTCTCGCTTCATTTGGGGTGGCAACCCACATCCATCCACGAAGGCTTCGTCCAAGCCTAGAAAAGGTTTAATTCTTATTGTACGTATTTCGGCTCAGGAACGTATCCCATCGCTCGATGCAGGATTTTCTTGCGGCATTGACATCCCTGTCTGCCACATATCCGCATGAGCAATGATGGGTACGTTCTTTTAAGGTCTTCTTTACGATCCGACCGCACTCTGAGCAAACTTGCGACGTGTTTCGAGGATCCACTTCCATCACTTGCTTACCAGCCCACTCTGCCTTGTAAGCCGTGAATTGAATCAACATCCTCCAATCTGCATCTGCAATGCTCTTGGCAAGATAGTGATTTTTCACCATTCCCCGAATATTTAAGTCTTCAAAGGCAATCAGATCGTAGTTGTCCACCAAATATCGGCTGATTTTGTGAGCGGCGTCTTTTCTCTGATTGGCTATGTATTCATGGCATTTGGCCAACATCAGGGCCGCTTTTCTCTAACGATGGGAGCCCTTCTTTCTGCGGGAAACCATCCGTTGGAGCCATTTCAACTTTCTTTCCGATTTACGAAGATATTTGGGGTGGTCGAAATATTCCCCATCAGAGGTCACAGCAAGATGTTTGACCCCTTAATCTAAGCCCACTCGCTTACCTGTACTTGCAGGTTTCGTCTCCACCTCACACGAGAAGCAAGCGTAGTACTTACCATTTTTCCGCTTGATGGAGCAGTCTTGATCTTTCCTTCGATCTGGCGGTGTAGTTTGATTCTCACATCGCCGATTTTAGAGAGCTTCAGGTACTTTCCATCCAGTTTGTAACCAGCCTGAGGATAGGTGAAGCTATCGTATCGATTCTTGCCTTGAAAGCGAGGGTATCCTGGCTTTTCTCCGCGTTCTACACGAAGGAAAAACGCTTGAAATGCTTTGTCTAACCGCTTAGCTGCATCTTGAAGAACCTGAGAATGGATCTCTTTGAACTCCGGGATCTCCTTCTTGAGTTTGGGGAGTTCGATTGCTTGCTTGTGATACTTCAACGTGATTCCGCGTCTTTTGTAGGCGAACTTTCGTTGTTCAAGCATGGAGTTGTAGAGCCAGCGACACATGCCCAGTGTCCATTCGATCTTCTCGATTTGCTCTTTTGTTGGTTCCAGCTTGAATTTGTAGGTTCTCATCATCGTGATCACCTCCTTTAATGTCGCTATGATGAGGAAGAGGTGATGAATGATGGCAAGAATCAAACAAGGTCGTGCTGAATTACACACAACCGTTGATGCGAAATTTATTGAAGCAGATCAAGTTACTGGCTGTAGAAAAAGATATGAAGTATGGGTACTTGATCGAAGAAAGAATGATAATGGTACTTGAGAAATACGGAAAATTGTCGGTCTTCCTAGAGGGCTGAAGCCATCCCGCGTCCGACGCTCGCTTCATCCCATCCCTAAAGGGATGGGTTTTCCCTCGCTCATTATAAAGGTCGTACAGGACGGCATTCCAGATTGGCGCATGGGGTCCCTCCATAGATCAGATTAAGTCGAAGGATAGCAGATATTATGCCTATTTTCAACTGATTTCTAATAGTCGACTAGTTGCAGAAACAACTGCCTGAAAGCTTAGCCGTGAAGGAATCATTGCGCAGTTTCTACAGAAGGAATCATGTCCCCCTCAGAATTGACAGAGGGACAGAAAAAACCGCCTCCTGCCTATGTGCTCGGCTGAGAGACGGCTTTCCCCGGTGATGACCGGGGCTTTTCTCATTCGGTTCCCGTTTGAGCGGGAGCTTCCCGCGACGTTTTCATCGCCTGACTTCCGAATTTTTGTTTCAACATGTAGGAAAGATAGATGATCACCATCAACGGAATCCCACAGATCAAGGCGATTCGTTGATCAGGGATCAGTCCCATGCTGAACAAAACGATGGTGTTCAATGCAAACGCCAGAATCGGTACGACCGGATACAGCGGTGTCCGGTATTTCAACTCTTCCAACTTGCCACCTTCAGCGAGAAAGCGCTTACGGAAGAAAAACTGCGACGCTGCGATGGAAATCCAGACGACAACCGCTCCCATTCCCGAAGCGGAAATCAGCCAGAGATACACCGTATCTGCGGCATACACGCTGGTCAACAACGACAGCAACGCCACAGCCAGACTGGCCAACAGCGCACGGATCGGGATGCCGCGTCCGGTCAGCTTGGAGAAAAATGACGGCGCCATTCCGTCTTTTGACATGGACCACAACATTCGGGAAGAAGCGTACAAACCGGAGTTGGCCACCGACAACAATGCCGTCAAAATGACGAAGTTCATGATGTCGGCCGCATACGGAATCCCCATTTGATCCAGTACGTAAACGAACGGACTTTCCATCACGCCCGCTTTTTGCCACGGAATCAAGGCCGCCAACACCGTCATCGCCAACACGAAAAAGAACAACGTGCGCCACACGGTATTGCGGATCGCTTTGGGAATCGTCTTTTCCGGATTTTCGCTCTCACCGGAAGCGATCCCGACCAGTTCCGTTCCTTGGAAAGAGAAGTTGACCGTGATCATCGTCATCAAGATGGCGACTATTCCGTTGGGCAACAAGCCATCTTTGGTAAAATGCGTAAACATCGGAGCCGAATGCGCTCCCTTCAAGTGTAGCAAGCCGAACATGGCCGCCCCACCCAAGATAATGAACAACACGATGGTGATCACCTTAATACTGGAGAACCAAAACTCCAACTCCGCATAACTGCGTGCCGAGAACGCATTGAACAAAAATAGCAAAAATGCAAATAGTGCACACCATACCCATACAGGGACATAAGGCAACCAACGTCTGATGGTCATCCCGATCGAGGTCAATTCCAATCCAACAGTGAGCGCCCAGTTGAGCCAATATACCCATCCGACCGTGAAACCGACAGCCGGACTGATAAACCTGGTCGCATAGCTTTGGAACGACCCTGCCTCCGGCATGGCAACAGTCAATTCACCTAAACAAAGCATCGTCAAATACATGACGAAGCCGCCCACGAGATAGGAAAGCACCGCACCGAGCGGCCCCGCGGTGTTGATGGTGTAACCAGACCCTTGGAACAATCCGGTTCCGATGACGCCCCCCAGGGCGATCATAAACAAATGTCTGCTTTTCATGCTGCGTTGCAATTGTTGGTCATGAATACCGATTTGTGCCATGTTTATCCTCCAATCCATCTTCTATTGGAACATTATAAATTATAATTGGAAACGATTAAGTCAGACAAGTTGAGCATATTTGCCAAATTATCCGGCATGATATCCGGCAAACGCCAGTATCTGCAGAATACGCTGGATCGTTCTCCGGAACCTTTGGCATAATCGGTTTAGAGGTGTCTAGTTATTCCCCCGGTACACCTTTTTCCGCTTGCTTCCCGGATGAGACGGATAACTGGACACGCGTAGATTGATTTTCACAGGAGATGACACCCGCATGAATGAATCCCTTCATCCCTTGACCCAATGCCCTTATTGCAGTATGCAGTGCACGTTTTGGTGGAAACAAACCGAAGAAGGAACGAAGACGCTTCCGAACGCGAACGATCCAGTCACCCACGGCAAATGGTGCGGCAAAGGACGTCTTGCCCATATTCCCACCGACAGCCCAGAAAGGATCACCACTCCGCTGCTCAAAAGTAACGGGAAATGGCATCCCGTATCATGGGAAGAAGCGATGGCGTGGTTCAGCCGACGGGTTCGCCGGTGGCAAGCCGAGTTTGGTCCAGACGCGGTCGCTGTTTACGGCGGAGGTTCGCTAACCAATGAAGTGGCCTATTTGCTGGGGAAATTTTCCCGTGTCGCTCTGGGCACACGATATATAGACTACAATGGGCGCTACTGCATGTCTTCCGCCGCAGCTGGGGCCAACCTCACCCTGGGAGTGGACCGGGGATTGACCAATCCGTTGTCCGATCTGCCGCTTGCCCGCTGCATCCTGCTAGCAGGAGCCAATGTAGCAGATGCACAACCTACCATGATGCCCTATCTGCTAGAAGCGAAAAAGCGGGGAGCCTTCCTGATTGTCATCGACCCACGGGAAACACCGACAGCCCACAGCGCCGATCTTCATCTTCCCATCCGTCCAGGCACCGATGCCGCTTTGGTTAATGGTATGCTCAAAATCATCGTGGAGCACGACCTGGTCGATTGGTCATTTGTCCGCCGTCATACCTCAGGCTGGGAGTCGTTAATCGACCACATTCGCCGGGTAGACTTAACCGAGGTTGTGAAACAGACCGGTATTCCAGTCGAGTTGATCAAGCGCGCCGCTTTGGCTTACGGATCAGCCTCCACCGGGTTTGTCCTGACCGCCCGCGGAGTGGAGCAACATGCCTGGGGGGTGCAAAACGTTCGCAATTTCCTCAATCTGGTGCTGTTAACCGGGAAGATCGGCAAACCGGGTTGCGGATACGGTGCGATCACCGGTCAGGGAAACGGACAGGGCGGAAGGGAACATGGACAGAAAGCCGATCAACTGCCCGGATACCGTTTGTTGGATGATCCCGAAGCGCGCGAACAGATCGCCCGCATCTGGGGAGTGACACCGGACACGCTTCCTCGCTCCGGCGTTTCCGCTTATGAAATGTTTGACAAGATCCTGGCAAATGAGATCCTCGGCATGATTGTCTTCGGTTCCAATCCGGTTATCTCCAGCCCCAACGCCGCGCGGGTGGAATCAGCATTGCGACGATTGGATTGGCTGGTTGTCGTCGATTTCTTTCTGACCGAGACGGCACAGATGGCCGATTTGGTGCTTCCCGCCGCATCGTACTTGGAAAACGAAGGGACGATCACCAATCTGGAAGGACGGGTCCTGTTGCGTCGAGCCGTCCGTCCCGCTCCGGGGGAAGCCAAACCGGATTGGCAAACGATCATGGAAATGGCGCAGGCGTTGGGAAAAGGAGAATGTTTTCGTTACCAATCGGCGGAAGACATCTTTCGCGAGTTGGCCGAGGCCAGCCGGGGCGGAAAAGCGGATTACTCAGGCATGACGTATGAACGGATCGAACAAGCGAAAGGGTTGTTTTGGCCTTGCAACCATGAGCGCCCGGTAGGAACACCGCGTTTGTTTGAAGATGGCCGGTTTGGTCATCCTGACGGGAAAGCGCGGCTCGTTCCCGTCCATGCTCCATCGTCAAATTGGCGCGAAGAAGACGAATGGCCGCTCACACTCACAACCGGGCGCATCATCCATCATTATTTAAGTGGCACACTGACGAGACGAACCCCTGCTCTGATGGAAAAAGCACCAGTACCTTTTTTGGAAGTACATCCCGAAACTGCCCACCGGTTGGGACTGGCGGATGGCCAACCGGCCCGCGTCACCTCCCCTGTCGGTTCGATCGTGTTGACGGTGAAAACGACGGAACGCATCCGCCCAGACACCGTCTTTGCCCCCTTCCATTGGGGAGGGGAACAATGCATCAACCGCCTGATCCCTGCCAATCTCGATCCGACCAGTCGGATGCCCGCATTCAAAATCATCCGCGTACGGGTGGAGCCTGTAAGGGAGCAGTCCTCATCCCGGCAACAAGAACCTGTGGCGATAACAGGGATTTGACAGTGAACAAACAAACGCCCGCGATTGCGCGGGCGTTTCTGTTCACTGATGCCGCTGGGTGATCATTTTCTTGCGGGTATAGAACTCCACCCCGTCGCGGCCATTGGCGTGCAGGTCACCGTAGAAGCTGTTCTTCCACCCGGAGAAGGGGAAGAAGGCCATCGGTGCCGGTACCCCGACGTTAACGCCGAGCATCCCCGCATCGATCTCTTCGCGGAACTGGCGGATCGCTTTGGCACTGTCGGTGAAAATGCAAGCGCCGTTGGCAAACGAAGATTGGTTGGCCACTTCGATCGCTTCATCCAAGGTGTTCACCCGAACCACGGACAGAACGGGGGCAAAGATCTCATCCTGCCAGATCTTCATGCCGGGTTTTACCTCATCGAAAATCGTCGGCCCGATAAAGTAACCGGATTCGTCCACCGCGTCGTTCCGGCCGTCCCGGACCAGTTTGGCTCCTTCCCTTTCACCCGTGACGATGTATTGGACCGTCCGCTCCTTGTGTGCATCGCGGATGACCGGACCGAGGAACACGTCAGGTTCCAGACCGTTACCGATGCGGATTTCATTCGCCGCCTGCACCAGTTGATCCACCAACCGATCAGCGATGTCCCCTACCGCCACGACGACACTGCAAGCCATGCACCGTTCCCCGGCGGAACCGAATGCAGCGTTGATGATGGCTGGCACGGCCTTTTCCAAATCCGCATCTGGCATGACAATCGAGTGGTTTTTGGCCCCCGCCAGGGCCTGCACCCGCTTCCCGTTGGCCGCCGCTGTCCGGTACACGTACTCGGCGACAGGTTGGGAACCGACGAAGGAGATCGCTCGAATGTCCGGATGTTCCAACAACCCGTTCACCACGTCGTGGGCACCGTGAACAACGTTGAGAACACCGTCGGGCAATCCAGCTTCGGCGAACAGCTCGGCGAGACGGTTGGCCGACAGCGGCGTTTTTTCAGAAGGCTTGAGCACAAACGTGTTGCCGCAGGCAATGGCGAGCGGAAACATCCAGCATGGCACCATCATCGGGAAGTTGAACGGGGTGATCCCGCCGACCACGCCAAGCGGATACCGATACATCGCCGATTCGATATCGGTGGCGATTTCGGATAGCGTACTTCCCATCATCAGCGTTGGGGCGCCAACCGCAAACTCGACGCATTCAATGCCTCGTTGCACTTCTCCCAGCGCCTCTTTGTAGCTTTTGCCGTTTTCTTCTGTAATGAGGCGGGCCAACTCTTCCTTGTGCTCCATCAACAGTTGATGGTACTTGAACAGGATGCGGGCACGCACCGGTACCGGCGTTTTCCTCCATGTGCGGAACGCTTCCTTGGCAGCTTCCACTGCTCGGTCCAAATCACTCCTCCCGGACAAGGGGACCTGTGCGAGCGTTTCCCCCGTCGCCGGATTGGGAACCGTTTCAAGGCGCTCCACCTCAGCCTCCACCCACTGTCCGCCGATGAAGTTGCGCAACGTACGCGTTTGCGTTTGGGGCATCATCTGCCAGCTCCTTTCTTTCTCCCCGTTTCAACTGGTTACCTGGTTATGCAGCAACACATTCTCTACTTCTTCCAGGGTCGGCATCGCCTCCGAACAACTGTGACGCCCAACCACGATCGCTCCCGCAGCGCAGGCAAACGCCAACCGGCGATGAACCTCCCATCCCTGCAACAATCCATACACATAAGCGGCACCAAAAGCGTCACCTGCTCCGAGCGTGTTGAGCACCTTCACTGGTACCGGCGGGACTTTCAGACGTTCCTCCCGGCTGAAATACCAAACACCGTCACTCCCGCGCTTGGCTACCACCTCTTTAACTCCCGTCGACAAAATCGTCTCTGCCGCCTGTTCTGGATCGTCGGTTTCCCCAGCAAATGCCAGCTCCGGTTCGTTGGCCAGCACGACGTCTGCCATCCGCAAGGCGAGCCGGTAATAGAGACGTGCTTCCTCCTCGTAATTCCAAAACATCGGTCGCCAGTCGAGATCCAACACATTGACCCCGCCGGAATCCCGATTCGCCTCCAGGGCAGCGAGCGCCGCCTCACGTCCGGCGGGTACAGCCAGTGCCGTGCAAGCGACGACAAGGATCTTCGCCTGATGCAGCTGATTCAGATCCAGATCGTGGATCGACACATTGGCATCGGCACACGGTTTCCGATAAAACAATACTTCGGAGTCCTGCGGTGGTTGGGGCGCCGCGAATGCGAGACCGGTCGGATACACCGGGTCTGTCCGGACCATACCGGTATCCACACCTTCCTGTTGCAAACGTTCCAACAGGAACTGGCCGAACGCGTCCTGCCCCACACGGCTGATCAATCCGACCTTGGCGCCCAGACGGGCCAATCCGACAGCGGTGTTAGCGGCAGACCCACCCAAGTATTTTTGGAATGAACAAACGTCTTTTAGGGGAACCCCGATCTCATTTGCGTACAAGTCAACGATTAACCGTCCCAATGTGTAGACTTCCACTCGTCCCATCGAATCACCTCCCGTGTTTTTACCCCGTGCACGGCGGCAGCCAATTGAGCGGCTACAGCAGCAGGTTCAGATCCGTCTTTTGGGTAGAGGACTCCGCGACCGATCATCAGACCCCTCACGTTTTCCCCGGCACTCATACACCTTTCCACATTGTCGACTAACTCGTCAGGGCCACCCGGATTTTTGCCGCCCAGCAACAAAATCGGACATGTCGTCGCCCGGGCGACACGTTTGAAATCAGGAACCATCGGCAGTTTCAGCCAACGGTGGCAGGAAGTCGGTCCCAGCGCCGAAGCTACACCGACAAGACGCACCATATCATCGGTCGACAACGGTACGGACAACGGCTCCAAAAAGGCTGGCAACGACAGTTCGGCCAAATCGACCAGCGCTTCGAAACAATAGCGCAAGGTGCGGGCAACCTCACGAGATTCCGAGTCTACCCGCAACAGCAACTTCCCTCCGTCCAGGTTCATGCGTTCGATCCACTGTGCAGTGTAGGCCGTGACAAAATCGTCCAGCTCAAATACGGTCTGTGACAAGCCACCGCGGTTCATCGAGCCGATCAACACTTTTTCCGACAGGAAATCCGGCCCACCGGAAGCGACCACCCATTCGTTGAGCAACAGCAGTTCCTCCATTATGTCGGGTGTCGCCAAGATGCCATCCACCCCCGGCTGCATCAGCACCTGGGCACAGCGAATTAAGAGCTCCTCCCGATCGGACATCGCCCAGGGGTCCCCACCGGCAGCTAATTCCCGACGGGCGGGGTGATCGACAGCCAGGATGACCAAGCGATCCCGTTGCCAATCCTTCCTACGTTTTCGCTGTTTCGCCAGCTCCAGCGGCCGTTCCGGCGTTTCCATCCGCGCCTGCAACAACCACTTGCCGATTGAGATGCGTTGTTTGGTCTTCATCGTTTCAACCCCGTTACTACTTCTTTTGCTCCACTCGTCCCATGATATTGCCGTCCCTGGGTGCGATGTGGGCGAAATCGTCATCCAGTCGATAGGCCCATTTCCGGTTGTGTCCCGCCATCACATTGAGATAGTAAGTCCGAAATCCGGGTGGGGCAGCTACGGGATGGTACCCCTTGGGAACCAGCACGACGTCTCCGTCCGTCGGCGTCAGCACTTCATCTATGGTGTTTTTGTCATAGACTCGCTGCCAAGCGTGCCCGTTCGGGGGATCGAATCGGTAGTAATACGTCTCTTCCAGGTAGGCCTCTTCCCCCGGAATCTCCTCGTCGTGCTTGTGCGGAGGGAAACTGGACCAGTTGCCCGCGGGGGTCACCACTTCCACCAGCAGCAACTTGCGGGCGGGGTGGTGCTCATCGAGAATATGCCGGATGTGCCGTTCCGTCACTCCTTCGCCGCGGTGCTCATACGGAATGTCGGACGGAGTGATACGACGGGCTTCGCCTTCCCCTTCTTCGGAAACGGCGGTGGCTACCGCCACCTCTGCCAGCGTCTTGGCCGTAATCTCAATACGGCGATGGGGCGGACTGTAAACTGCCTCCGGTGACTGATCATCGAAAACAGATCGGCGTGACCCCACGTCGGTAAACGTTCGTTCATCCACCGACACATCACAGGTTCCCTCCAGCACAATCACGGCCGTCTCCCGGTTTTCACAGGCAAACGCCACGCGATCCCCCGGTTTCAACCGGTACACTTCAAACCCGGTGTACGTCCATCCGGCGCTGTCCGGTGTGACTTTCACGATTGGCTCCGTACTCGGCGCATTACGGTTCACTTTGGCAATCAGGCGTGTCAAGGTCGTTCCTCCCCCTTTGAACTGTGTGATTACCAAGGCGTTGCATTTTTCAACCGTTCCTCGAAAGCTGCCCGGGCTTGGCGGACACGTTCGCTCGTGGACGTTTCCGCCACGTCGACACGCCACCAGCTCTCATATCCACCAGTTCCCGTCCCCGGCAACACCTTGATGTCGATCAGCGTGCTGACCTGCTCCTCCCGCGCTTGCGCCAACGCCTGACGCAATTCTTCCACCGTGCGGGCCGTGTAAGCTTTCAGCCCCATACTCCGGGCGTGTGCAGCAAAATCGATCGGGAGATAGGGACCCGTCAACTGCCCTGTTTCCGGTGAACGGAACCGGAACTCGTTGCCAAACCCTTCTGATCCGTGACCTTTTTGCAATTGGTGGATACATTGGTACCCGGTGTTGTCCAACAAAAGCACCGTGATTTTCTTTCCTTCCTGCACGGCTGTGATCAGCTCAGAATGAAGCATCAGGTAGCTGCCGTCACCCACCAGTGCGTAGACTTCCCGCTCCGGTTCCGCCAGCTTAGCCCCCCAGGCCCCGGCGATCTCGTAACCCATGCAGGAAAATCCGTACTCCATGTGATACGTCTTGGGCTCGCGACACCGCCACAAACGATGCAGATCGCCCGGTAATCCGCCCGCGGCGGCAACGATGATATCGTCGGAACGTACAAAACGGTTGATCTCACCCAATACCTGTGTCTGCGTCAACCCTTTGTCCGACGCTAGTTCATACAAACGGTCGACTTCGGCATCCCACTCCGATTTAAGCGTGCGGATGTAGTCTGGAGCGTAGTCGGAACGGTATCCCCGCTCCGCTAATGCCTCCCGCAACGAACGCAGCGCTTCCCGTGCATCGGCCAGAATGGCCGTTGCGTTCATCTTGACAGCATCCATGGCGTTCACATTGATGCTCAAAAAGGACGCTTCAGGTGAAAACGCCGTTTTCGATGCGGTGGTAAAATCGCTGAACCGCGTACCGACACCGATGACGAGATCCGCTTCCCGTGCCAGCACATTGGCCGCTTTTGAACCGGTGACGCCCATCCCTCCGACATAGAGAGGATGATCCCAAGGGAGCGCACTTTTGCCCGCTTGCGTCTCTGCCACAGGGATGCCAAACTGTTCGGCGAATTGGGCCAATTCCTGTTGGGCGTCTGCATAATGCACCCCGCCGCCCGCAATGATCAACGGCCGCTTGCTCCACGAGATCAGTTCAACTGCCCGGTTACGCGCCGATACGGAGAGCGGGCGGCGATCGATGACATGAACCCGTTTTTTAAAGAACGATATGGGATAGTCGTATGCCTCCGCCTGCACGTCCTGCGGCAACGCCAGGGTCACAGCCCCCGTTTCCACCGGATCGGTCAGCACCCGCATCGCATTGATGCACGCTTTCATCAGCTGTTCCGGTCGAGTGATCCGATCCCAGTACTTGCTGACCGGTTTAAATGCATCATTGGCGGATACGGTATAATCCGACGGGCATTCGATCTGTTGCAGAACCGGATCGGGTTGCCGAGTGGCGAAAATGTCGCCCGGCAACAGCAGGACCGGAATGCGGTTGACCGTCGCCGTCGCCGCTCCGGTCACCATGTTGAGCGCACCGGGGCCGATTGAGCTGGTGCACGCCCAGATCTGGAGACGGTTTTTCTGTTTGGCATAGGCGATGGCTGCGTGTACCATTCCCTGTTCGTTATGCCCTTGAATGAAGGGGAGAGACGTGTCACCTTGTTCCAACGCCTGACCTATGCCGTTCACATTTCCGTGACCGAAAATGCCCATGACACCCCGGACAAATTTGTACTCCCGCCCGTCGACCTCCACATACTGACTGTCCAAGAATTTGAGCAATGCTTGTGCCATGGTCAGTCGGACCGTTTTCATGCAAACCCTCCTCACCTGTGGATTGGTGGCGGTGCGGTCGATTCGCGGACGATCAATCGGGGCTCCAGTACCTCACGGTTCTTCGGCTGGTTTTCGTTTTCGATGCCGTCCATTAACAGATGCACGGTGCGTCGGCCCAATTCGTAGATCGGCTGAGCCACCGTTGTCAAAGCCGGCGTCACGATCCGGGATAAAATCGTATTGTCATAACCGACAACCGAGAGATCCTCCGGCACACGAATCCCCCGTTCCCGGCACGCTTGCAATACGCCCACTGCCAATTCGTCGTTGGCGGCAAACAAGGCGGTCACCTCATGGCGGGCCAGCATCTCTCCTGCCAGACGGGCGCCTGCTTCAATACCAAATCCCGTCTCTTTGGAGACAAACAATTCAGCATCCGTCCCCTCCGCCGCCTTTTGAAACCCACGAAAGATGTCGTGAGCGGAACCGATGGAGAGCGGCTCCATAATCAGCCCGATTTTCCGGTGACCCAGAGAAAGAAGATGTTCAGCTGCCAATTGTCCGCCGCGGTGGTTATCCACCATCACAGAACCGATCAACGCACCGGGGATTTCACGGGACATCAGCACGATACGAACCCCTTCGTCCATCAGCTCTTCCAACGTTTCCCGCGGTGTCGTACCGGTGGCGATCACCAGACCGTCCATCCGTTTGTGCCGTAGCGTCTTCAGGTAGGACCGTTCCTTTTCCTCTCGGTGATCCGTGCTACAGATCAGCACACTGTATCCCCGTTCAAATGCGGCATCTTCCGCACCGCGGGCCACTTCGGCAAAAAAGGGGTTGTTGATGTCCGGCAGTAAAAACCCGATCGTATACGTGTTTTTGCCCGCCAGAGCAGAGGCAATCGCGCTTTTCTCGTACCCCAGCTCTTCGATGGCATTGAGCACCTTTTTCCGCGTTGCTTCACTGATTCGCCCCGTATTGTTGAGTACCTTGGAAACTGTCGCGATCGACACACCCGTCGCTTTAGCAATGTCGTAAATCGTCGCCTTCATGTACTGTTCCTCCTGTTACAATCCGTTGCTGTGACTATTGTTTCTCGCTCACTTCCGCCACCCCTTCCATCCATTGTTGAATCAACGCTTTGGCTTTCCGTGCGTAAACCACCGGATCCGCCTTGACCGGGTCCTGCTCCGCCTCCAAAATCATCCAACCCTGATAGCCGTGTTTGCGGAGCACGTCAAATACCGTGCCGAAGTCAATGCATCCATCTCCTGGTACCGTAAACATCCCCATCCGAACGCCATCCAGGAAGGAATGTCCCTCCTTACGCACCACATGTAGCACTTCAGGCCGCACATCTTTTAGATGCAGGTAGCCTACTCGGGAGATATGCTTTTCGATCACCTGTACGGGATCGCCGCCGCCGGCCCTGATGTGTCCCGTATCCGCCAACAGCCATACTACCTCCGGATCGGTCAGGGCCATCAGTCGGTCGATCTCCTCAGGAGTTTCCACATTGGTCCCGAAATGCGGATGATACACCAACCGCACCCCGTGCCGTCGGGCATATTCCCCCGCACGATTCAATCCCGCCGCCACCCGCATCCACGCCTCGTCATCCCATTTCTCCACTTGACGGCGATGGCCACGGGCGTCCCAGTGCAAACTGCCTCCGCCCTCACATACGACTGCGTGCTGGGCACCCATTTGTTTGAGAAATTGCACGTGAACCTGAAACTCCGCCAGTTCCTGCTCCGGGTCACTTGAAGTGCTGAACTGCACCGTTTTCCACGCCCCCGTCAACACCAGCCCGTATCGAGCCAAAAGCGCTTTCAAACGGCCAGGATCCCGCGGATACTTCCGTCCCATTTCCGTTCCCGAAAAACCGAGCGAACGCATGTCGGACAACACCGTTTCCAGCTCATAAAAATCGCCCAGGTCGTTCATATCATCGTTAATCCAGTTGATCGGTGAAATGCCCAGCCGCACATTGTACCACGTTGCCATACCGCACCTCCCTCTAGGGTTTATGAATCCCTGTTGTCCGGTAAATCAATGGATCAAACCCACTTTCTCCGGCAACCCTTTCCCCGTCTCGTTCCCCACATGGTGAAGTCACTCCCTGGGGAAAGGGTTCTCTCCTTTCACCATTAGTCAGCAGGTGCCCCAGCTGGCACTCCATGTTCACTCGCTTCTTTTGGACCAACCAATGTCCCAACACACCTTATGCCGTCACCGAAACCGCTTCCACTGAAACGGACCGTTTCTCCCGATACGACCGGTCAGCTGCAACGGCGATGGCCTGCGCCGCCAATGCGTCGCGCACACTGACTGCCGGTGTTCCGCCCTCTCGGACCCGCTCAATGAAGGAGACCATCTCCGCCAGATACGCCATCTCGAACCGCTCCAAAAATCCCGGCTCGATCTCGTAGGTGCCGGAACCCGGCTTCCACACCTGCACCCGTGGATGGCGCTGAACCCCGGAAATGATCAGGCTCCCTTCCGTTCCGATGATTTCAGTGCGGATGTCGTAACCGTAGAAGGAGTTACGGGTGGATTCGATGTCTCCTGCGGCACCGTCCTCAAACCGAAGATAGGTGACCGCCGTATCAACATCATCGTATTTCTCCATTTCTTTCGAGTGGACGATGCTTCCCATCGCCGTCACTTCAGTCACTTCCCGTTCCATCAGAAAACGGGCCAGATCGTAATCGTGGATGGTCATGTCGACGAAGATCCCGCCGCTTCGCGGAATGTAGCTTTCCGGGGGCGCTTGCGGATCACGGCTGACCGCCTTGAAGTAGAGCGGGCGACCGATGTCACCAGCGGCAATCCGCCGTTTCGCTTCCTGATATGCGGGATCAAACCGGCGCATGAACCCAACTTCGCAATATACGCCCGCTTTCTCCACCGCCTCTACGATGGCACGTGATTCTTCCATATCCAGGCTGAGCGGCTTTTCAATGAAAAGCGCTTTCCCTGCTTCGGCCGCCTTTTTGGCCAACGGTGCATGCATGTCCGTGGAAGTGACGATCACCACTGCATCGATGTCCGCACGCTGTATCACTGCCTCAGCGTCCGTCGTCCACTCGGGCACACCCAATTCCCGCGCTGTTTTCTCCGCCGATTCAGGCAATACGTCCGCTACCGCGACCAATGATGCCCCTTTCACGTTTTTCGCCAAGTTGTAAGCATGGCGTGAACCGAGACGTCCCAATCCCACCACCGCACAGCGAACATCGCCCATCGATTTGCATCCTCCTTTGGTTAAGCGCTTACCCTCATTGTATGAGATGATTCTGATAAAATCAATTATTTTTAACAGGGTTATTTTTTCACATACCCATGCAACCGCATGTAATGGTCAATCTGCTCACACGCATTTCGAAGCGCCTGCTGGGGGGTAATCTCTCCCAATTCCGCCCGGACCACTTCATTACCGAAAATCTGCTCCACCATCGGCCAGGCGGGTGTCCGCGGCCGCATCCGCCCTTTTTCCAGGGAATCGTAAAACGCGGCGTAGTAGGGCCACTTTTTCAGCAACTGGGAATCAAGCAGCACATCGGTACGGGTCGGTACGGCCACACCGGAACTGCCGTAGCGCTTCTGTTGTTGTTTGTCAGCCAGCCACCGGATAAAGCGGTACGCTTCTTGTGCATGAGGTGCGTTTTTAGGAATTCCTACCGACCAGACACCCACTTCAGGCGCCTGCAACACTGAACCATCCGGTTGTTTCACACCCGGTACCGTGACAAACCCGATTTTGGAGCGGTCCATCTGGTTGGCCCAGCCGCTCGGCCACATGATCGCGGCAGCAGCCTTTCCTTTGGCCATGTAATTACCCACCGCGTCCGAACCGAACGAAGCTGATCCCGGGGGCGCATACGTGCGGAACAACTTCACCCAGTGCGTCAATGCCCGCAACGCTTCGGGCGAATCCAGGGCACACGTCCAGTCGTCATTGAAATACTTGCCGCCGTATGCGAGTAACATCGGATAGAAGTCGGTCACCGCCGAGTTGCCGCTTCCGCTTCGCATTACCCAACCGTATTTGCCGCCGCCCGTTGTCTTTTCTGCTAACCGAAACACATCGTCCCACGTCCAACGATCCGGCTGGATGCCGTATTTCTTTGCCCAATCCTTGCGGTAGACGAACATCGTCACGTTGCCCGTCACCGGCAATCCATAAATCCCGGGCTTCATCTGCGCCCCTTTGGGTACAGGGTATCCCCTGGGTGGCGGCCACTGCACGACTTGCAGCGCCCCCTTCACAAAGCCCTCGGGCCGATAGCCGAAGTCGGACAGGTTATGGAGATACCCGCCCCCCGCAAACGTGGGTACCCACGGATCGTCCATGAAAATGACGTCGTAAATCCCGTTTTTGCCGTAAATGGATTGGAGCTCTTTGGTGTACAGGGCGTCGTACGAAAATTTGACGAAACGGATTTTGACACCGGTCTGTTTTTCATACAGTGGAGCCAGTTCTTCCAGCACCGACGATTCCGGACCTGCAAACGCAGCCACTTGGACGATGGTAGGTTTCGCGTTCCGCGCCTCCGCCAGGATTTGTCCACACCCCGTCAGCAATGCGCACAGACAGACCACGGCAACCACACGCCACCATCGGATACGCATATCCCTTTTCCCTCCTTCGCATTCATTTGACCGCACCCGCCGTCATCCCACGAACGATGTATTTTTGGATGAACAGCGTAAACACCAGCACGGGAACGATCGCCAGCGATCCGGCGGCGGCCATCTCCGACCACATCGTCTGGTACTGCGTAATGAAACCGACGATGCCTACCGGCAGTGTCATCGCCTGCATATCGGAGCTGAGAAATAGACCGAACACCAGATCATTCCACGTCATTACCATCGCCAAAATGGCCACCGAAGCAATTCCCGGAGCGGCCAGCGGCAACGCGACAGAGAAGAAGACGCGCCAACGGGACGCCCCGTCCACCATCGCCGCTTCATCCAACGCTTTCGGGATTTCACGGAAAAAAGAGGTCATCATCCAAATGACAAACGGCAAATTGACCAACGTGTACGCCAGGATCAGCCCCGTCCGCGTATTGTACAGCCCGATCGACTGAAAGATCTGGTACAACGGGATGATAAAGACAATCGGCATCATCATACGAATAGACAGCACCACCAACCAGATCACCGTGACCAGACCACGAGGAAACCGGAACCGCGAAAGCCCGTATGCCGCCATCACACCGACGATGAGCGACAGCAAGGTGGAACCGAAGGCAACCGTCACGCTGTTGGCGAAATACCCGGCATAATGGTGCAGAACAAACGAAAAGGAAGCCAATGTCCACTCTTTCGGCCACAATGTTGGGGGGAACGAGAGAATCTCGGTGTTCGGCTTGAGCGCCGTTGTTACCAGCCAGTAGATGGGGACGAGCGTCCACATCAGGGCCAATGCCAATACGAAACCGTGCCACTTGCGGCCACCGAAACCCACTGCACTACGCACGGTAACCCACCTTCCCAACGAAATAGTAACCACCGACGAGCAACAGCATAATGACATACACCAAGAACAATTCCGCCGACGCCACGCCGAAATCCAGGTTACTGAACGCAGTCTTGGATAGCTGGATGCTGACGAACGTGGTCGCATCACCAGGACCGCCTTGTGTCATTGCATACACCTGATCGAAAATGCGCAACGCATCGATAGTGCGCAAACTGACGGCCACAAGCAACGCGGGCTTGAGCAGGGGTAACGTCACATGCCAAAATGTCTGCCACTGGGTGGCCCCATCCACCTTGGCCGCCTCAAACGGCTCGTCAGAAAGCGCTTCCAAACCTGCAAACACAATAACAAAGACAAACGGGACCCACATCCAGATGTCCATAAGAATCACACTGGCCATCGCCCCTATGCCGTTGCCCAACCAATCCACCGGCTGCAAATGGACCAGGGAAAACAGGTAATCGGCCAAACCAGCCTGCGGCATCAGAATCAGACGCCAAATGATCCCTGTCACCGTCGGCATTATCACAAACGGCAGAATGATTACAGCCCTGGCCACCCCCAACCACTTAGGGGGCACATACGACTCGAGATCACGAAACACCAGCGCCAAACCAACTCCCAACGCCAACTCGATCGGTATGGCAATCACCGCGTATCCTAATGTGATCCCGACGGAATGAAGAAACAACGGATCTTCCATTGCATATTGCCAGTTAAGCAACCCCGCAGGTGACGCCGGTTTGCCGAAGAGGTAGGTGGTAAAGCTGGTCCCGAATGCGTACAAGATCGGGTACGCCATCAACCCAGCAATCACAATCAATGCGGGAAGGACAAACACCCATTTCAGCAGACGATCCTCTTTGCTCACGAAGACCCCCTCCATAGGGAAAGCGCTTTCCCTAAGTGTTTGACTATTATATTAAGTAATAATATTCGATTAGTCAAGTCGTATCTTTCTTGGAAAAATTGCAATAATCATCTGCAAAAAGTGCCCCAACGACGCTGAAGATTTCATGTGGATCCCATCCGAACCCTGTACCAAATTCCGTTCCATTACATCAAAACCTCTGAATTTGTCCACCTATATGTTTGAACGCATGAACATGCTCATGATCGTGGTGTAAAAAGGTAATGGATCATGTTCAGAGGATTCTATGTCGCGGTGTATCGCTCAATTGGTTGTAAATAATCTATATCTTTTGTATAGTTAAAATTGATATGCAACAATGGATTTGCTTCCATATATTCCAGTGATCGTACAGGGTCCCTTCGCCAAAAATCACGTTTCCGTGGGAGGGGGGATGACCATGTCCCAAAGGCATTTGGCTCTTACGTTCTCTTATGAAATTGCCGATAAACGGCGAGAATTGTCGCGGCAATGGAATGGTTTTCTCGTGGAGCGTCAGATACCTTGTGCCGTTCGACCCGTGGTACAAAACTCATGGAAGCGATGTATGGAGTCCGGTGTGGATCCCACACGGAGGCAAACAACGGTGCTGTTAAGTGACGAGGACGTACAAAAGCTGATCGCCAATTTCCGTTTGTATCAACTGGCCCTCCCCATTTTGGAACGGCTGGCAAAACAGACGGAAGGGACGGGCCATCTCCTAACCCTGTGCAACCACGATGGATTCATTTTGTACCTGCGCGGTGAACAGTCGATTTTGCGTAGGGCGGAAAAAATGAATTTTGTCGTTGGTTCGCAGTGGAGCGAAGAGACGATTGGAACCAACGCAATCGGAACATGCCTGGAAACTGGACAGCCCGTACAAATTTTTGCGTCCGAACACTTTTGCGAGGGAGTTCATGACTGGACGTGTTCCTCCGCCCCGATTTTTGATCCGATCACCCAGAATATCCTCGGGGTCGTCGACCTTACCGGCCCCTGGGACTATGCACAACCCCACAGTCTCGGCATGGTAGTAGCCGCATCCCAGTTGATTCAGCAACGGTTGAATGAGGAAGCCACTCGCCACCGATATCGGTTAATTGAACGATTTTGGGAAGCCCGTGAACGCTATCCAGAAGATGGTGTTGTGGTGCTGGATCTGTCTTTCCAGGTGGTTCAGGCCAATTCCCCTGCTCGGCACTGGCTGACGAACAACGAAGGCTACTTGCCCCAACTGCTCTACCAGTTTTTGACCGATCACCGATCCAACGCAGATGCGCAAAAATGTAAGCCGTTGCAAATCCAAACGCCGGACGCAATCGTCATTGAGGAGGTTTTCCACGGGGACGCGCGCATTGGTTTTCTCTGTATCATCCGCAATAAGCCTGCCGCCAACCGATCAAAGTCTTTGAAGCGTTCCAACGCTTCGTGGAAAGACCTCGTCGGTCATTCTCCGGCCATTGTACACGCAATGACCAAATGCGAAATGGTGGCGGATACTGATGTCCCCGTGCTGCTTCTCGGCGAGAGCGGAACAGGAAAAGAACGGTTTGCCCGCGCGATTCACGCATCGAGTCGCCGTCGCAATAAGCCGTTCATTGCCATCAACTGTGGGGCCATCCCCAAAGAACTGATCGCCGCGGAGCTGTTCGGATATGAGCCAGGAACATTTACCGGGGGCTTGAAACAAGGAAAAAAGGGCAAATTTGAGGAAGCGGACGGTGGTACACTGTTTCTCGACGAAATCGGGGAGATGCCCCTGGAATTTCAAGTTCACCTGCTTCGGGTCCTACAGGAGAAGGAAATTCTGCGCTTAGGCGGTCACCGCCCCACCAAGGTCGACGTACGGATCATCGCCGCCACCCACCGCGACTTGGACAAAATGGTTCAAGAGAAACGCTTTCGAGCCGACTTGTTTTACCGCCTGCACGTGGTCAGCATCGCCATTCCACCGCTGCGGGACAGACGCGACGACATTCCACTGTTACTCGATCACTTCGTCAGGCGATTCGCAGACAAGTACAACCGACCCATTCCGAAAATCGATCCTGATTTAAAGGCATTTCTCGTTCACCGGTACGACTGGCCCGGAAACGTTCGTGAGCTAGAAAACGCCGTCGAGCATGCCATGCTCTTCTGTACAGGTGATAAGATCGACTCGGCCCACTTCCCTCCGGCCATTGGGAACGCGTACCTCTCTGACACACAGCAGCAAACCTGTACACTGTTGACGGTCGATTCCAAGAACGAACTGACTTGTACCAGTGACGACAGTCCATCCGGAGAACGGGAGCGATTGATGCAAATACTGTCGGAAACGAACGGGAACTTGTCGGAGGCCGCCCGTCGCCTCGGTATCGCCCGAACCACGTTATACCGCAGACTTAAAAAACTAGGAATTAAAAAGAGGGCCATCATCCGCGCTGGAAACCCATAACTTGAAGTAATACTTAAGCCCCGCCACTACCGGCGGGGCTTGGTATGTCTTATGGCTGAGGAACAGGACGACCCAGCCATTGTTCGTAAAACGCATCGATGTCAGGTTCATAGTCGTGAATGACAGGATACCATGGAGTGACGGCTTCCACCTCCAGCTGCGTAGCGCAGGTGGGGCAATAATATTCGCGGATGACTTGCCACTGCGGATCGGGCGCCAGCAGCTTAGGATACAGCTCAGTCATCTTTTGTTCGTCGTCACGCACATACACAAGGGCATTCAGCTTCCAGTTCTGTCGGTAATCGCCGAACTCGTGCCCGCAATCGCACTTGATTACACGAGAACCGTCTTTTTTCAGCACCACGTACAAGTGCTCCCCGTACGGAAGCAAGATCTTATCATCCCACGGCACACGTTCCTGCAAAATGCTCACATAGGTGTCAAACCGGCCGGGATCCTTGAAGGACGACAGCATCTCCTTCAATTTCGGGAAACTGATAGTTCCGTCGATCAGCTCTTCAATCGTCCGGCGATCATATTCCTGCGCCATGTCCGTTTCCCCCTATTAAATGCTTTCAGTGAGTTTCATCTTGGCCCCGAACGTGGGTACTTCCAACTCCTCTTCCGACACAACCCAGCTTTCCGGCAGGTTCCAGAACGAACGGAATTCTTTCAAGAACTTCTCGCTCAAGGAAAAGCTTGAAGCGTACATGTGCCGAACCTGCACAGAAGCTTCCTTGCGTAGAATGCGCTCGCGTTCTTCCTTCATCCACTCACGGGTCGGCTTACCTCTCTTGAGCCGTTCCTGCCGGATTTGCTTACGCCGTTCCTCGGTCTTTACCGGGTCAACGTGATATTGCCCCTTTTCGTCGCGGGTAAACACAGCTCCGTACACTTTTTCAGCGTACTCCGGCAAGAGGTACCCACCGTTGAGGTCTGCTTCGATGTGCTCCGGCTTGCGTTCCAGCGGATCGCCGAAACCAGGACCACCACGCAGGTAATTGAGGTACAGGTCGTAGTTGTCAAAAATCGCTTCCGTGGTGATGGACTGCTTGTCACGCTTGATGACCTTCGCGTTCAACATCTTTTCGTACTGGGGATCGTCCGGATTCGGGTCACCACCTTGCGGGAACGGCAACCGTTTTTCGAAGCGCTCCTTCAGGTCGGTTCCATGTGCTTCGAAGCGATACCCTGCTGCTGCTGGATAACCGCCCATCAGTCCACAGTCGCTCGACATGTACCCGTTACCCATGAAGAACATTGTCCAGTCCTTGGCGTTCCACACCATGCGCAGGGTTTCATAGCCACAGCCGCCGCGGTACTTTCCATACCCGCCGGTGTTGGGCTTGATTGACCGGCCAAGGTACAACAGCGGCTCGGCCAGCTCCCAGATTTCCATATCTCCCATGTCGCCTTCAGGATTCCAGATCGCCGCTGCATGATCCAGTCCGTCCCGCACAGCCGAGGCGCCGGTACCCTCGGCAGCCGCCTCAAAGCTATTCACGGCGTGAATGGTGTTATACTGGTTAAACCCGCCGCCTTGCAGCCAGTTACTTGTGTTGGCGTTTCCGGCGTTTACTTCTTCCAAATAACCGCGGCTGAAGTAGGCCCGACTGAGTCCCCGCCACAGGGGGCTCCACGCGGAGACGAGGAAATGCCACGCATAACTGTGCGCCGTGCGGATGTCGTCGGGATTCATCCAGCCCCCCTTGGGCAGCACGAAATTGGTGGCATAGACCGCACCGTCGTTCACGCGGTCGTTCGGGATCAGCGTTTGGGTCATCATAACCCATATACCACTGGTGAACGCAATGGGTTGTGCATTGTAGCTGTGCCAGCCCCAGCGGCTTGCGCCATCGAAACTGAGCTCCCAGCGGCCGTCAGGGTGAATGGTGATTTCCGATGGCGCATGCATGATCGTGTCGATCTTGGCATAGGGCGGGACATCCACATCGGAATGCCGATACGGGACATCAACAAACCCCACTTGGCGATACTTGCCGGGGACTGTCATCGCTTTCAGGCGGTTGATGAGCCCACGACGCCCTTCTTCGATGATCTCTCGAATAAATTGCTTGTAAGTATCAATTCCTTCTTCGGCGATGATGCCCAGCACCAGATCGCGGATCATGTGGCAACCGGCCACGCGCGTCCGCTCATCGAGCAGCCAATACTTCGTCGTGCGTATCGAACGCTGGCTTTCGATCAACCAATCGCGTGACAGCTCATCGTTTTGACCAATCTTGCGGCAGGCCACCTGGTAGCCGTCGTCATAGCGGGTCACCGGCCCCACGCACATGCTTCCGGGAGCTGTGGCACCGGTGTCGATAACGTGAGTGACACCACCGACCCAGCCGACGAGTTCCCCTTTCCAGAATATTGGAACAATAGTATGGACGTCGCAGGGATGGACGTTGCCCACTTGACAGTCGTTGTTGCAGAAGATATCCCCCGGTTCAATCCCTGGGTTGTCCTCGTAGTCGTTTTCAATCATGAACTTGATCGCCGAACCCATCGTTCCCACGTGAATAATGATCCCAGTTGACGTGACCACCGAATCGCCTTCCGGAGTGTAAAGGGTGAAGCACAGCTCACCTTCTTGTTCCACAATGGGGGAAGCAGCCACACGTTTGGCCGTCTCCCGGGCATGAACAACCCCACCGCGGAGCTTGGCAAAAATCTTCTCAAAGCGAATTGGATCCGACTCTTTGAACGGCAGCTCCTTCAAACCAGCGTAATACCCGGTCTTTTTCGTCATTTCGTCGATTTCGCGGCGCATCTCTTTCAAGGTCTTGCCGTTCCATCCGATGGGCCGCGTTTGTTTGGCCTGCACCTGTTTGGCAACCAAATCGCTCTCGCGAATCGCCATGACACATTCCCTCCTTTGAAAGGTTAACGGGACACTTCCCGCAGATGGAAAATACGGTGCTTATCGAGATATGTTTCAAACCCGAAGGGCACGACAAACGTGGTCGCAGGTGACTCAATGATCGAGAAGCTCTTGATGCGATTGCCCGCCTTGAGAGCTTCCATCTCCCAGATATCGGCCTCAACCCACTCGCCATTCCAGTATACCTGCCTTTTGCCAAGGTAGGCGTCTTTCGGCGGCTCTTCCCCGACCAGCGGTTCTTCCGGGATCTTCGGCTTCGGTACGTCAACGACACCGCGGACGATGGCACCCGTAACGGTGTACCCCAATTCCGGTGAACGGGCCGCTTTGGCATATACTCGCGCGTACGTTTCTTCGAACGCACCCACGAGCGCATCCCAGTGGTCCGCCGTTGCCGCAAGCATCAGGGGTGATTCAATTTCCAGGTCGTTGAGCTGACCCTGATACTGCATGCGGAAGAACAGGCGAAAACGGACCCCATCGCGTGAAAAGCCGTTCTTGACGAACTCTTCCGTCACTTTTTCCTGCAGTTCGCTCCATGCCCGCTGCAGTACACCGGCTGCTTCGGTCTTCTGCTCATCTGTCGCCCCATCGGGGACGTTGATGTCCAAGGTCATATCGTACCGGTACTCGAAATCGGCTGCTCCACAGCCGAACGCGGAAAAACCAGCCGCCCACGCAGGCACCAAGACGTCCTCAAAGCCCAGTCCTTTGACGTAGCCGGCAGTGTGCAGCGGCCCCCCGCCACCGTAGGAGAAACAGACAAACTGTGTTGGTGAATAGCCCTTGCCCATGATCATCGATTCCAAATAGTTACGCAGCTGCGACTCGAGCAGCTCGATGACGCCGAAGGCCGCGTCTTCCACCGACAAACCGAGCGGTTCGGCCAGCTGGGTTTTGACGGCCTCGTACGCCCGCTCCCGGTCCAGCTTGACCTGGCCACCGAGGAAATTGTCAGGATTGATGAGGCCTAGCACCACGTGGCAGTCAGACACGGTGATTGTGTCGAGACCTCCATCCGGATTGCAAACGCCCACCCGGTACCCGGCGCTATCGGGGCCAAGAACGATCGACTTCGTGTAGGGATCAACACGGACGAAGCTGCCGGTGCCTGCACCAATGGAGTCCATCGACACCAACGGTAGTGACAGTACCAAACGGGCCATATCCGGACTGGTGTTGATGGTGAAATCCCCTTGGGTGATCATGGCCACATCAAAACTGGTTCCACCAATGTCGGAACAGGCAATATTGGAGATGCCCAGATGCTCGCCCAAATATTTGGCGCCAACCACACCACCGATCGGGCCGGACACCAACGTGCGGGCTAGCTCGTTGGCGCGAAAGCTGATCGTTCCACCGTGGCTGGCCATGACGCGGATGTCAAACTTCTTTCCTTTTTCGCGGAGGCTCTGGTTGACCTTCTCAAGCGTTTGACGCGAAGGGTCTGCGGCGTACGCCTCCAGGATGGTCGTGTTCGTCCGATGGGACTCTTTGCGCACCGGATAGTAATCCACTGACGCGAACACCGGGATATCCTTCCCCAACTTTTGAAGCGTCTCGCGGGCGATGTCGCGCACGCGCCGCTCATGCACCGGATTCTTGTACGAATGTAACAGGCTGATGACAATGGCCTCCACACCTTCTTCGACCAATTCCCGCACGATCGGCTCCACTTCGTGTTCATAAAGCGGTATGACAACGTTCCCAAACATGTCGATCCGTTCCGTCACGCCACGTGTCCATTCGCGGGGCACCAGCGGCGGATCGTACTTATGTGTGTTGAGATGAAGCCGATCCGAATACGAGTAACCGAGGTACGACTGCACGGCGCGCCCCATTCGGTGGAAGTCCTCCATGCCCTTGTTCACAATCAGCCCGACTTTACGCCCTTTACGGGACACGAGTCGGTTCAGCATGGCGGTACCGGAATAGACCCCCGTCAGCAACTGCGGAAACGCCTCTTCCACTGTCATGTCCCAGTACAAGAGAGCGTCCTCAGAGGAATTCAAGAGACCGACCGACTCGTCTTCCGGAGTCGTTTGCGCCTTCCCGACGACAAACTCCCCCCGGTCATCAATGATAAACGTGTCGGTCATCGTTCCGCCGGCATCAATGGCTAGGATTTGCGGTTTGCGCATGGACACAGACCATCACTCCCCTCCAAATTCACCATCGGTTTGAATAATCATCACGCCTTCCCGAAGGGAAAACGTTTCACCCATTATCTAAGCAAACCACGTGCCAACGATTACTTGGAAGCGAACGCGCCCATCCCGCAAAAAATCGAGAGGGTGTGTGTAACACTTGTCCGCGTCAGCGCTACAGGTGTCGCGCAACAGATGTTTCTCCGTCAAGATCTGACCCGAATCCACCATTTCCCTTAATCAAGGCAGATCCTCTGTATTGCCGCAGAAACATGATTCTATGAAAATAGAATTGATGATGTTTCCCGGACGGTGAACCACATGAGATACTACGAAATGCAACCGATACCACCGCTTCGCCCGTTCATTGCTGTATTTGGTAGAGGACGTACGATCACTCGAAAACCATGAGAACCCCTTACCCCACGGATTTTTCATCGGACCTTTGACATGATGCACCAGTTTATACATCCTCGGTCAGCTGCGTTTGTTCGGCATTCGATTTTCTCCTTGGAGATTCTCTTCAATTTTCAACATTCCGATGACGGTTTTACAGAGAAAGTCGCCTGAAATCCCACGGATTCAATCGTGGGATGAAAGACGGCGTTGCTCGCTGCCCTCTGAAAAGGGTACTTAGAACAACATTTTTTGTTTTTAGTTGTTGCAGTATTAATAAAATACTGATACAACTAAAACCATGGGACAAGCATACAGAAGTACGGAGGTATCTCTGATTCACTACCAATTTGTTTTCTGCCCACGTTATCGCAGAAAAGTGTTGTGAAACCAAGTGGAAAAGCGATTCATTCAAAAAGGGGGTAACTTCTGGAAAACTGAGGCAAGAATTCAATCACTTTTGCCGAGCTTGTGGACGCGCTCATTCTTGTTAGTACAGCTGGAAACGTTTCAAGCGATCCAGCGATATGTGGAAGAACAAAAGAAAAGGAGGTGAATGGATGCCCACCCTCACACTCAAGCTGGAACTGTATCAACCAACCAAATTCAAACAGGCCATGTATGAACGGATGACGCAGATCAACACGGAGTTTGCAAACTGGCTCTTGCTTCATCCCGACGTGAACAAGGCGACCAGCAAGATTTTCAAGGAGTTTTCTGACGAGAAGTTCCCGTCTGCAATCATTAACCAAACGATCCGGGATGTGAGATCGCAGAAGAAACACCAACAAGCTCGGATATTCAGGAAGATGTGGTGTTCGTTCAACAATCAGAACCTGAAAGTCGAGAAAAATGGTGACTTCTACATGGTATCGTTCCTATGCTGGAGAAGCGCATCGGTATGCCGGTTGTGGCTCGATCGTATCAGCAACAATGGCTGGATCGGATCATCAACGGAATAGCCAAACAAGGAACGGCGAAGCTCTACAAAAAGAAGCGCAAATGGTACATTGCCTTGCCGATCACGTTTGAGGTGGAAGCCAGCCAAGGCGAA
>NZ_JANRHH010000042.1:0-306 GCF_030433435.1 Polycladomyces subterraneus | reverse complement strand
TCAATGCGCATACATACGCAGACGCTACGCCGCCAAACGGCGGAGGCTGGGCAAAGCCAAGAAGCTCGATGCGATCCGCAAGTCCAAGAACAAAGAAGCCCGGTGGATGAAAGACCACAATCACAAGATCAGCCGTCAAATCGTCAACTTTGCGGTATCCAACGGTGTTGGACTCATCCGCATGGAAGACTTGACGGACATCCGGAACCGAGCTAAGTCAAAAAAAGAAGCCGGACGGAACCTGCATTCCTGGTCGTTTTATCAGCTGAAAGAGATGATCCGCTACAAAGCAGAGATGGCGGGTAT